>WRKN01000114.1 GCA_009778055.1 Synergistaceae bacterium | reverse complement strand
AATGTAAAATAAGGATATTTCATAAAACAGGAGTCGAAGACATGTCATATCCAGCAAAATTAAGAGAACTAGCGCTACAAGCACTACTTAGATAGTGTCGTCACGAGATATAATTATTATGATAGACTACCTTCAAAAATTATCGATTATTGGAGGAGTTTATCATGAAACTTGCGCATCGTCGTCACGATATATCTGATAGAGTGTGGAAAATCTTGGAGCCGCATTTGCCAGGCAGAGCAGGTTCATGGGGAGGAAAAGCTCAAGATAATCGGTTATTTATCAATGCAGTATTCTGGATTTTGCGTACTGGTGCTCCATGGCGTGATTTGCCTCCAGACTATGGCGACTGGAAAAACACTCACCGTCGTTTTTGTCGCTGGCGCGACAAGGGGATTTGGGCGGCTCTTCTGGAAAAGCTGGTAGTTGATACTGATTTTGAGTGGCTGATTATTGACGCATCTCATGTAAAAGTCCATCCGCACGCAGCTGGAGCAAAAGGCGGCAACCAAGACATGGCTCGCACAAAAGGGGGCTCAACACAAAGATACATCTGGCCGTGGATGCGCATGGTATGCCAGTCAGAATACTTGTTACAGAAGGTACCCGAGCTGATTGCACAGAAGCTTGTACCCTGATTCAGGGAATAGATGCAGGAGCTTTACTTGCAGATCGTGGTTATGACACGAATGCAATAGTAGAGCAAGCCCGCGAGGCAGGAATGGAAATTGTTATTCCCTCAAAGAAGAATCGCAAAGAAGCTCGATTCTATGACAAATATCTCTACAGTCTTCGGCACTTGGTTGAAAACGCGTTCCTGCATCTGAAACGCTGGCGAGGCATTGCCACGAGATATGCCAAAAACACTGCATCCTTTGTTGCCGCTGTGCAGATCAGGTGTATTGCTCTCTGGGCTAATATCTCGTGACGACACTATCTAGTGATAAAAAAGATAAGTAAAACGCCGAAAGTGCAATCAACACGCTTGCCCACGTATTAAAACGCGGTGGATGATTCAGCTTTGCTCGTCGGGAACCAACTCCTCAAAGGATTTTGTTAAGCGTTCAAGTTAGAGAGCCACCGCTATCAAAAAGTACACTTTTTGATAGTTGGTAGGTCGCCTTTCATCAGTCGCCATCATCGTTTTGCCAATTATGTTAAAACTCTCGAAAGGCTTTTTGATAGGACGCACGAGGCGTATGTCGTGTGTTTGCAAGGCTTCAAGCGCACCGGCCAACCGGCGGCCGTAGGGGACGCACACCTTGGCGTCCCGTTTGCATTCTTTGATGGGAAAAAGCTGAAAGTGTTATCAGGTTCGCAGGCGCTTATTGGGGGAGTCGCCGCGTATCCGAGGCGAGGGCGGTCTCCCTCACCTCGGTGCTTCTAATGGATAAGCCTATTCCACAACCTTGCTTTCTTTGAGCAGCACGAGATTCTCTCTGATGACGTGTACCCTGCCGGAGAAGGTCACGGTCTGCCCTTGCTCAAAGTCGGAAAGTTGAGCGCTGCGGTTCCAGTAAGCCATGCCGCTGTACGGCAGCACACAACGGGCAGGCGCAGGCACTTTTCCGCTCTCGGAGATCTCCACATACGGAGTCATGTACCTGCTCATACCTTTGTTAACCACAATGCCTTTGATCTGCACGGTTTTACCCATGTATTGAGCTTTAGCCCCGTCGGGGTTTTCGGTAAAAGTCCTGGGTAGGTCTTGCGGTGCAAAAACTTTCTCCTCCGCTCCAGCCCACGCGCAACTCGCCAGGAAACAAGCGGTAATTATCGCCGCGCAAAGCGCATTTTTCATGCCGCCTCTCTCCTTCTCAGCTTCTAAAGAGTCCTAAAAAGCTCCCAAAGATGGTAGCCACAATAAGGGGGGCTGCCACAAACACGGCTAAGCTATACAGAAGCGTCCAGTTCCATGCTTTCATCGCCCCCATTACCGCCGCAACCGTACCAACCAACGGCATTTGCGCGACGAAAAATCCTATTATAAAGGCAAAAATTAACTCTATCCTAAACCATACCTGTATACCCGCGCTGATAGCCACCATATAAAACAACCCCAAAACGAAATAGCCCAAATATCCAATCTGTGTCAGTAAACCTCTCATTACCTGTGAACGCTCCTCTCTCTTCTCCGGCAAGAATCCACGCGACTTATTGTCATTCTTTACCATTGTATTCCCTAAACTCTTTGCAGTCCAGCCCGGCCAATTCAAAAAGATATCTCACGTCCAAGTGAGCATTTATTGCGGCCGCAAGAAGACCGTAACTTTTTTCACGCGACGAGGGGGTGTCCGCCCCTTTTTGATAGTTCCCGCTACGCCGCGAAAGAGAGTCTTCGCTTGGGAGGCGTATGCCGGGTATCCACGGCATGACTCCCGCGACCTTGACTCCGGAGCGCTCCTCGACCCACCTTACGGCCGGCTCAAAAAGCGACAGGTCGCCCCTGAATTTGTTGAATACTATGCTCTTTACCCGCTCCCTGTCCGCGCCTAGCAAGTCCAGCGTGCCGACCACGGAGGCCAGGGAACCGCCGCGATCCACGTCCGCCACCAGAATTACCGGTACGTCTGCCTCACGCGCCACGCGCATGTTCACGATCTCGGAGTCGTTCAGGTTGACCTCGGCCGGGCTGCCGGCTCCCTCTATCAGCACAGCGTCGAAATTTTTTTCTATATGAGCGAGGGAACAGCGCACAGCCGCTATTCCCTCGCTCATCGTGAACGTTCGGTAATAATCTCCGCCGGACGAAACGCCGAACACCCGCCCGTTCAAAACGATCTCGGACGAGGTGCTTTTACGCGGCTTCAAAAGGATAGGATTCATGAAAATTTCCGGGGCCGCGCGCGCCCCCTCAGCCTGAACCGCCTGCGCCATGCTCATTTCCAACCCCTCTTTGGTCACGAACGAGTAGTTGGACATATTTTGAGACTTGAACGGGCACACCTTGCAGCCCATGTCCGAGAAAACCCGGCACAAGCCGGTAACGAGAAAACTTTTCCCCGAATCGCTGCTGGTTCCCTGCACCATAATGCCTTTCATGTCAGCCTTCCTTCACTATATGCCCAAAATTCATAGAGTCATTATCTTACCGGCCCTGTTCAGGGTTTCGATGATCTCGGACATGTGGGATATGGAACCGGCGCCGATCTGATCCATGATGTTGAAGTGATTCGCGCACGTTCCGCATATCAGGATCGAAACGCCCTTTTTTTCCAGGTTTTTCAGGTGGTCGCAGGACGAAGAATCGTAAAGCGCCAGCTTGACGCCGCCGTTCATGAGCGCCACGGCCAAAGGCGGGCGTTCCATCTGCGGCAACGCGCCAAGGAAATTTTTCATAAGCGCTTCCCCGAGTTCCTGATTACCTTGATTATCTTGATCGCGCCCGAGGGTTTGGCCGGTTATCAGGATGGAGAACGTCCCAGAAGAAGGTTCCGGCGCGGGCGCGGCGACGTCTGTGGGAACTGCGCGCGCGGCTTGAGTTCTGGACGTAATCCAAACCTCTTGCGGAGGAGGGTCGGGTAGTTTTTTGAAAGCTATGGGCTTTGGAGGCTGCTCCCCTTTTCGCGCGGTAATCATGATAGCTCCGTTGTCGTCTTTCAGTTGAACGGTGAACCCGCTGCTTTCCAAAAGGCGCATGACGCTTGACGCGGAGACCGGGTTGTCCAGTAGCACTTCCAGCTCCGTCTCCCCGAGTTTCGCCGCCGCCTTAATTGCCGCCTTAACCGCCGCCGCCGGATCCGGACAGGCTTTGCCTCTCGCGTTGACCGTCTTCATCCTCAATATCCCCCGACGCTATGTGATTACTTTGCATATTATTATAGAATTATAACAAGTATATGCCGGGAGGACGGATAATCCGATGAACGAAGACATAAAACGAAAAATGAAATTGATTCCCGGCATGGACACCCTTCTCGAAAAGGAATGGACGGCCCCATGGCAGGAAAGACTTGGACGCGACACAGTCAAACAGATATTTGGCGAGGAGCTGGCCCGCATACGGAACGTGTTTCTTGCCGGTGAAGACGCGGACCTTTCGCCGGAAAATCTGAGAGTCACGCTGGAAGCCCTTCTCGAAGCGCAAACCCGCCGGCGCGTCAGGCCCGTGCTGAACGCCACGGGGGTGGTCGTTCACACCAACCTGGGGCGTTCCATCCTCGCGGAGGAGGCTGTCGAGGCGGCGCGCGAGGCGGCGGCAAACTACAGCGACCTCGAATACAACCTGAATGACGGCACGCGAGGACGGCGCGGCGGCAACGGCGAAGCCGATATTTGCGTTCTTACCGGCGCGGAGTCCGCCCTGCTGGTGAACAACAACGCCGGAGCGGTTCTTTTATGCCTTTCGGCCCTGGCGCGGGGTACGGAGGTGATAGTGTCGAGAGGGGAACTCGTCGAGATAGGAGGCTCGTTCCGCGTTCCCGAGATCATGGAGTTCTCCGGCGCGGAGCTTGTCGAGGCCGGCGCCACCAACATCACGCGCCTGAGGGACTACGAAAGGGCCGTCACGGAAAAAACGTCCATGCTGCTGAAGGTTCATCCGTCGAATTTCAGGATAGAGGGTTTTACCGCCAAACCGGACAGGCGAGAACTGGCGAATCTGGCCCGTGAACGCGGCCTGATTTTCATGGAGGACGCGGGCAGCGGGCTGTTGGTAAAACCAACTGATTCCGGGATATGGGAGGGCGAAACGGACGTCCGCACCTGCATCGAAGAGGGAGCGGACATTGTCACGTTTTCCGGCGACAAGATTTTGGGAGGCCCCCAAATAGGCGTAGTGGCCGGTAAAAAAACTTTGGTGGACCGTCTGCGCGGCCATCCTGTGATGCGGGCGCTCCGGGTGGACAAGATGACGCTGGCGGCGTTCGAGGGCACTATGCGTCTCTACAGGAAAAAAGACTACGACGCCATACCGACCCTTGCCATGTTGCGCAGGACACAGGAGTCAATGAAAACCCAGGCTTCGCGCCTGGCCGAAAAACTGAGCGAAGCGGCGTCCGGGGCAAAATTTTCGGTCGTCCCCGTCCCGGACGCCGTGGGCGGCGGTTCATGCCCGGCGCTTCCCCTGCCGGGCTGGGGCGTGGCGGTGACGGATCACCCGCTGGGAGGAGCGGGGCGTTTACAGGCGCTCCTCCGCTCTCGCGAACTTCCCATCATATGCGGCGCGCGCGACGACGCCCTGGTTATTCACGTCCGAACCCTCCGCCCCGGCGACGAGGCGGAAGTTGTGCGCGCGTTCGCCGAACCGGGCGCCTAGGCGTGGGGGCAAACAATGGGCGAAGATCAGGAAATATCGCTTGTCATAGGCACTGCCGGGCACATCGACCACGGGAAAACCGCGCTTGTAAAGACCATTACGGGCGTGGACTGCGATCGTCTGCTTGAAGAAAAAAAGCGCGGCATAACCATTGAGCTTGGTTTCGCGCCGCTGCGGCTGGAGAAGAGTAAGCAAGAAACCCCGGACGGCGGGGCTTTGGTTGTCAGCGTCATAGACGTTCCGGGACACGAGCGTTTCATACGCCAGATGGCGGCCGGGGCGGCCGGCGTGGACGCCGTTATGCTGGTGATTGCGGCGGACGAAAGCGTCATGCCCCAAACTCGGGAACATCTGGCGATTTTAGAGCTTTTGGGCGTCAAGGACGGGCTGGTCGCCGTCACGAAGTCGGACAAGGTAGAGCGCGACATGCTCGAACTGGTGGAAGAGGACGTAAAAGACTTCGTCAAGGGGACGTTTTTGGAAGGGAAAGCAGTTGTTCCCGTTTCGGCTGTCACCGGGCACAACATAGACGTCCTCAAAAAAGAACTGGCGGCCCTGGTTGACCGGGTGCGCCCGCGCCCGCGCAAGGGGGCGCTTTTCCTGCCGATAGACCGGGCTTTCCCGATAGCGGGGTTCGGAACCGTCGTGACCGGCACGGCTTACCGAGGAACGGCCAAACCGGGAGACGAGGTGGAGATTTTCCCGTCCGGCAGAGAGGGGAGGATACGGAGCCTTCAAGTGCATGGGCGTCCCGTGAGCGAGGCGTACGCGGGGCAAAGGGTGGCGGTGAACCTCTCCGGCATAGCCGTCGACGAACTGGCGCGCGGCGACGTGGTGTGCCGTAAAGGAGTGTACCGCGCCACGCGGTGTTTTGACGTTATGCTGAAAATCCTGCCCTCCGTGCCGGTGTTGAAACACTGGCAGCGCGTCCGAGTTTATCTGGGCACGTCTGACGTTATGGCCCGCGTTTCGCTGCTGGAAGGCAGGCGCGTTCTTCCCGGGGAGGAGG
Organism: Synergistaceae bacterium; assembly: GCA_009778055.1. Taxonomy (GTDB): domain Bacteria; phylum Synergistota; class Synergistia; order Synergistales; family Aminobacteriaceae; genus WRKN01. The sequence goes on along the minus strand of WRKN01000114.1, from coordinate 1,537 downwards.
TTCCCGCGCAGTTGATAGCCGAGGAGGACGTCGTATGCACGGCCGATGAGCGCTTTGTCGTCAGATTCTACAGCCCTTTGGCGACCATAGGCGGGGGAAAGGTAGTCTTTCCCTACGCGCACAAGCCCAGGGGCAGGGCGGCGCGCCTGGCCGCGTCCGAGCGAATCCGGGCGTTGAGCGTGGCGGACGCGGAAACGCGGTTCTCGCTTTTGGCGGAGCAGGCAAAAGTTTTGGACTTCGACAAAGCCGCCGCTTTTCTCCAAGAGACGCGGGACGGAATGGCGGCGCTTGCTTCGGGCGCGTTAAAGCGCGGCGGCGTGCTGGAACTGAAGGGGGATAAGCCGGTGTACGTCTCGCGGGCCTGTTTTGACGAACTGTCCTCAGCGGTTACGGGGGCGTTGGGAGCCTATCACGCGTCGCGCGCTTCGGAGAGAGGAATACCCCTTGACGAGCTGTCGCGTATGCCCGCGCTCGAAAAACTGGGCGGCAAGGCCGCGCGCTCGCTTGTTTCGGTTCTCGCGGAAAAAAACGCCGTGATAGTGGAAGACGCCTGGGTTCGCCTGCCGGATTTCAAGATAAAGGACGACGACGGGCTTCGGAGGGATATCGAGGCCCTTTTCGCGTATTGTAAGGAACGGGCTTTCCAGCCTCCCACTCTGGGAGAGGCGAGGGCCGAGCTTTTGAAAACAAATCCAAAGATGGACGCTAATGCTTTTTCCGCTTTGATCGGGAGTTTGAAAAAGTCGCGCAGGCTTGCCTTGCTTCCTGGGGAGTTCCTGCTTACCGACGAGGTGGAGAACGATATGATGAATGTATTGCTGAAAATAGAGGGAAATGTCACGCTGGCCTCGGTACGCGACGCCACGAACAGCAGCCGCAAATTTATCATGCCCATTCTGGAGTATTTCGACTCCAAGGGCTACACTCGCAGGGTAGTGGACCCTAAAGCCGGCGACGTGCGCGTAGTGAAGAGAGCCCCAAAACACCTCCCATTTTTGCCGTAGAAAAGAGAGTGGTATTTTGCTAAAAATCTGAATAATATCGCTCCAAAGTGGCTCACTTTTCGACGCCGATGGTGGATCTATTTTGAATGCCTCTTGACATACTGAGCTGGTTGAGATTAAAAACCCGCTTGGGGAGCGGGTTTGTTTAGTGTGGGTGAGTTTGTTTTATTGAGTATTGGTGCGGAGAGGGAGAATCGAACTCCCACAGCCGTTGGGCCACAAGATCCTTAGTCTTGCGCGTCTACCAATTCCGCCATCCCCGCAATCTTTAACCATATTCTTACGGCAAGAGAGTTTATCTTATTTTCTCAAGCGAGTCAACCCAAGCTGCCAGGGAATTGTCGTCGGACTATGATAATGTCATAGTGTAACGGGACAGAGAAAATGTCACCCCCCGAGTCCGTATGAAGGCATTTAGCGTAAACGTCGACGCCTTCCTCCTGGATAATGGGAATCATGAAAAGTACGGGTGACATCAAATTGTCGATCAAACAAGCGCGTAAGGTGTATGTTTTTGAAAAGCTCAGGGATGG
>WRKN01000113.1 GCA_009778055.1 Synergistaceae bacterium | reverse complement strand
GAAAAGCTGGTTTTCCGCCAATCTGGTAAGGCCGAAGGAAGAATAATATTCACGCTTAAAATCTTTTTCAGGGGGGAAGATAGACGGCTTTTTAACAGATGTAGCCGGGAGAGGGGGGACTGAGAAAAGCTCATCTTCTCCATTAGTAAGTAACTCAACGCTACCAGCTCCCGCCCTCACCTCCGGTGCGTTCGTAGTAAAAATCAGCCCTAAGTCATCAACTTCAACAGCCGTGTGACTACCGGGAATCGTTATCGTAATCATTACTTCTTTACTATAAGTCACGCCCGTACCCAACTTAAAACTTACAGGAAAAACTACAACGCCGCTAGTTGACGTCTCGAAACTCACTTCTATCCAATCACTGTCCATAAGGGTGCCAGTCTCATCAATGAAGATCGGAATCAACGTCTTCATTCCATTGCCGTCACGCGTCCATTTTCCCCAATTATCTTCAACAGTATCTTGAGGATCAGCATACTCATCACTTATGTATTCGGCTTCTACCTTCGCTTCACGCCCCCACGCCGCACCCACCACAGACGCGTACACCACAAAAACCGCCAAAAACAAAAATCTGGTAACATTTTTCAACATAGGTCACCGCACCTTCCTTTTCGATAACTTCACTCCCGTTCCAGCGCGTTACAGTCCATTTATTTCACATCATGCCTAACTCCCCCAATGTTCAGGACTTTACGGATAACGTTTGAGGCTGTCCGTGCTAAAATTTTGGCAAAATCACAACATCACTCGCGGACAAAGCCGTGAGCTGTTGTTGTTTTTTAGTCAAAGTGGTCGTCTTTTTCTACAGATATTTCATTTTGAGATTGCTTAATCTGCTATACGAAGACATACGGATTTTAAGCCTTCAAAACAAAGAAGTCAATACTTTTTTGACATGACGGGGGTGCGTGGATGAAATTTGATGTCTTTGCGACGCGATTGAAGACGCTGCGTTCATCCCGTCGCCTCACTCTTTTGCAAGTTGGGGATGCTGTGAGATACAGCCTGAAGACCATCGGCAATTTGGAAAATCGCCGACAGCCGCCCAGCCTGAACATGGTGTTGGTTCTTGCCAATTTCTTCGACGTCTCCATAGATTACCTTGTCGGACGGGAGGATTATAATGCAATCCATAATAAGCATAATGCTCCCTGTTTAAAGAATTCAGAGGTTAAGGGATTGGCTGACAGAAAGACGCTGAATCCCGATGTTTTCGCGTCGCGCCTGAGGGAACTGCGCCTTGCCAAACGCCTGATACTGCGAAACGTCGGCGACGCCGTGGGATGTCATATGAAAACCATCGGCAACCTTGAAAATGCCAACAAAACCCCAAGCCTCGGAGTGATACTGGCTCTTGCCGATTTCTTCGGCGTGTCCGTCGATTACCTTGTCGGATGGACGGACTGTAAAGCGGACGCGAATGACAGCGGCGACGAGACGGACAGCCCGAGTTCATCGACGGGCACGGAACGGAAAAAACTTGTCGAGTTGTTTGAAGACCTGCGCGGAGAGGATATTGACAAAGTGCTGGATTACATTGATTTTTTAAGATATGGTCAGCAACGCGGGAACAGGAAAGAACAGAAACGTTAACGAAGGGGGCATAAGTTTACCCCGCCGGAAGGCTTCTTGGTTTTTCTGGTAAAATAGCGCGGGGGAAAAGTATTCCCGAGGTCTGCCACCTCGCAAGAAAGGGGGTGGGGGCGATGGAGAAAAAATAAGGCTAGTCTTAGCTGTGATGAAGCTAATCCTAGCCATCCTCGAACTACTCCTGCTTCTCCACGCGCTAATGGGTTAAACCGCTCGAAGTGAGGGCGGCCCCCTCGCTTCGGGCAAATTGAGCCGCCTGAGTCCCCCCAGGCGGCTTTTATTATAGCACAGTTTCGGCGGGGGAGGCTCCGGGTTGAAACGGTTTATAGAATCCGCCGCAGTGGTGGTGGTTTTGCTGGTTTTGTGGCATTTCGCCCGGCAGAGCGGCAGGTGGACGGAATATATACTGCCCGGGCCGCTCCGGGTCTGGAACACTTTTTGGGATATGGCCGGGGACGGCTCCCTGCTGAAGCATACCCTGTCAAGCCTTGCGCGTGTGTTTTACGGGTTCAGCGCGGCCTTTATCCTGGCGTTTGTCCTCGGGACGCTGGCGGGAGTGTTTCCCCGCAGCGCCTCCTTTTACAGTCCTATAGTAGAATTTTTGCGCAACGTGCCCCCCATGAGTTTAATCCCCCTGCTGATTCTGTGGTTTGGAATAGGGGAACGCTCTAAAATCATCTTCATTGTACTGACGTCTTTTTTCCCCATGTTTCTCAGTATCCAAAAAGGCTTTGCTTCCTGTGACATAAAACTGCTGGAGGTCGGAAGCGCCTTTTCTTTTTCCCGATGGCAGCGCTTCCGTCGGATTATGCTGCCCGCCGCCGTGCCGGATATTCTGGTGGGGATGAGGGTGGGGCTGGGATTCAGTTGGCGGGCTATTATCGGCGCGGAGATGATTGCCGCCGCCGGCGGGCTTGGATATATGATTCTGCACGCCCAGCAGATATCCCGATCCGACCGGGTCATTGTCGGGATTTTCGTTATAGGCACTGTCGGCTGTTTGTGCAATTGGCTGTTCAGTTTTGCCATGAAGCGCCTGACCTGGGGAGGCGTGAACGATAGCTGGAGTTGAAATCAGCGGTCTCTGTAAAGGGTTTCAGGTTTCGGGGCAAAAGATATCCGTTTTGCGGGACATTAACCTCAACATTCCCATAGAGCGGATTACCGTTGTCGTCGGAGCCAGCGGGTGCGGCAAGACCACTTTGCTGCGAATCCTCGGCGGCCTGGAATCGGCGGATGAAGGCGTCGTATATATACCCGACGGGGTTAAAATGGGGATGGTGTTCCAGGAACCGCGCCTGATGCCCTGGCTGACCGCCTGGGGGAATATAGTTTTGGGGCAGCGGAAGCTCCCGCCTGACAAGGTGCAGGCCCTCATCGAGATGACGGGGCTTGCGGGATTTGAGAAAGCGTATCCCCGCCAGCTCTCCGGGGGTATGCAGCACAGGGTGTCTTTAGCCCGCGCCCTGGCCTACGACCCGGACATGATACTGATGGACGAGCCTTTTGCCTCTTTGGACTACTTTACCCGGGAGACCATGCAGAAGGAACTTATCCGCATACACGCCGTCAGCGGAAAGGGCATAGCGTTCGTAACCCACAGTATCGACGAAGCGCTGCTGCTGGGGCGGCAGATTGTGGCTCTGGGCGATAAAACCGTGAAAAAACAGTATGACCTTACCGCTTTTGAATATCCGAGAAACGTTTTGTCCGCGCCGCTGGTTCAGATAAAACAGGATATTCTTGATACCATACATCTTGAGAGGAGGGAGTTTGTTTGAAATTTTTGAGGACGGTTTTAACAGCCGGCGTTTGGGCGGCCGTTCTGTTGCTGCCCGGAAGCGTTTTATCCGCTTCGGAAAATGACGGCGCGGTACGCGCGAGAGTCGTGTTTGTCGGGGACATCATGGTTCACGACCAGCAACTTGAAGCGGCCCGATGGGGCGCTTCGTGGGATTTCAAACCTCAGTTTCACAGGGTTAGGCCCCTGTTCCGCAACAGCCTCTCGGTGGGCAATCTGGAGACGCTGTTTGGGGGGGATGGAAAAAATTTCACCGGATATCCCCTGTTCAACACTCCCGACGAGCTTGCGTCAGCGCTCGCCGACCTGGAGATAGACGTTCTCATGCTCGCCAACAACCATATTTTAGATCAAGGGCTGGACGCCGCTCTGCGCACAACGAAGGTGCTCGACGACGCCGGCATATTATGGACCGGGCTTTCGCAGCAGGACGACCCCGACGCGCCTTTGACAGTCGAGCATGGCGGGCTGAGGTGGGCGTTCGTAAATTACTCATACGGAACCAACATAAATAGGAGCCTGACCAAACCGGAGGATCTGAAGCTGAACGTCATAACCGACGAAGCGATAGTATCGGGGCTGAAACGCGCCTCGGAACATGAACCGGACATAACGGTCGCGTTCTTCCACTGGGGCGCGGAGTATCATCATTCCCCCTCGAAAAGCCAAAAGCGCGCGGCGGCGCTATGCCTGGAAAACGGCGCCGACCTCGTGATAGGGGCTCACCCTCATGTCCTCCAGCCGATAGAGGTGACGAGTACCGACAAAGGTTACGCGGTAGTGGCTTACTCGCTGGGGAACTTTGTCTCGTACCAGAGGACGACGCCGAGGGAGCGCAGCGTCATACTGGCGGTGGACGTCGAAAAAAAACCGAATGGGCGCGCGGTGGTGTCGCGCGTTTCGGTTGCGCCCACGTGGGTGTCCGCCAGGAGAGAGGGCGGGCGGAGAAAGATCGAGGTCGTGTACGCCGGGAGCGGCGGGCAATTCAACCACGCGGGCCTTCCGGCGGGGGAGCTGACCTCGGCGCGAAGGGCCGGAGGCATGGCGCTGGATTTTCTGGGGGCTTCGGCCGAGCTGGATTCAGACGGGTTTTACACGTTGTGGGACGCCCTGTCGCCGGATATACTGCCTGAGAGCCGCCGGGCAAAACCTGAATAAGTCTGGGGCGCATATATTACAATAGAACTTATAACTTTTCCTCGGCTCGGGGGATCGGAAGAAAGGATGAAATAAATGTCGGCCGGGAATATACCGAAACACGTGGCTGTCATCATGGACGGGAACGGCAGGTGGGCGCGAAAACGGGGACTGCCCCGGGTTCTGGGTCACAGGAAGGGCGTAAGGGTGCTGGAAAAGACCGTCGAGAACGCCGACGCGGCCGGAGTGAAATACCTTTCCGTATACGCCTTTTCCACGGAAAACTGGAAAAGGTCGGAGATGGAGGTCGCGGGTTTGATGATCCTCTTTGAGCGCTACATCAAAAAAAAGGTAGGCCCGCTGAAAGCCAGGCATGGGCGCATACGTTTCGCGGGACGCCGCGACCGGCTGCCGGATTCTCTCATCAACACCATTGAGGAGGCCGAGGAAAGCACAAAAAACGAGCCCGGCATACAGCTTATTATCTGCGTTGATTACGGCGGGAGGCAGGAGATAGCCGACGCCGTCAAAAAAATCATCGCGTCCGGTACGGCCCCCGAGGCCGTGACCGAAGAGACGCTCAGCGCCCATATGTACCTCCCCGACGTGCCGGAGCCGGACCTTATAATCCGCACAAGCGGCGAGGAGCGGCTGAGTAACTTCTGGCTCTGGACCGCGGCGTACAGCGAGCTTTTCTTCACAGACGCCCTCTGGCCCGACTTCGGCAGGGAAGAGTTTGAAGCCGCGCTCGCGTCATACGCGGGGCGTCAGCGCCGCAAGGGCGGCAGGATTGAAGAACAATGACTGCTGTAAAAGAGTACATACGCTCCTGCAAAGAAGCGCTGGAACCGTATATTGAAGACTATATCGCCGGTCTGGCCGAAAAACGGGCCGGTTCCGTAAGCGGGCTAGCCGAGCTGTACGAAATTTTCAGGGAAGCGGGAAGGGGAGGCAAGTGTATCAGGGGAAGCCTGGTCAAACTGGGGCATGAAATCGCGCTCGGCCGCCCGGCGGGAGATGAAATCCTCCCTGCCTGCGCGGCGTTCGAGATTTTGCAGACCGCCATTCTGGGACACGACGACGTCATAGACAAAAGCCCGTTAAGACGCGGCCGCGACTCCATATGGCGCGCCGTAACCCGTGGGCGCGACGATTTTCATTATGGAATTTCGCAGGCCATATGCCTGGGGGACGTGGGTATCTTTCTGGCCAACCTCCTGATTGTCGAAAGCGTATTCGACGCAGGCAGGAAGATTGAGGCTGTGAAGACGTTTATCGACGTGCAGTTGAACACCGTGGACGGGGAAATGCTGGACGTGCTCATGTCCTATGACAAGGACTACGGCGACGAGGAGGGCATACTGCGCATAGCGAACCTGAAGACCGCCTGGTATACGATAGCCGGGCCGCTGCGCCTGGGCGCGGCGCTGGCCGGCGCGTCACCGGAGCTTATGGACGCCATGCGCAGGTACGGGATATTTTTGGGCACGGCGTTCCAGCTCAGGGACGACGTACTGGGAATCAACGCCGCCGAGGAGGATATCGGCAAAAGCAACACCTCCGACATAGCCGAGGGCAAGGTCACGCTGCTGGCGTACTACGCCATGAAAAGGGCAGCGCCGGCGCAGCTCGGACAACTGCGGCGAATCTACGGAAGCGGGGCGGTCTCGGAGGCGGACCGGGTAATCGTCCGCAATATTTTCGAGAGCACGGGGGCCTTTGCCGAGGTCACAAAAAAAGCGGAATCGTATCTGGCCGAGGCCGCGGGCATAATAGACGAGATAACGCAAAACGCCGAGCACGCCGCCCTGCTCGCCCAGCTTGGGGATATGATGGCGCGAAGGAAGTCGTAGCGGTAATGGGAAATATTTTTTCATACATTATGAAAGGAGCGAGTATGTAATGGGAATGGCGCAATTTTTAGGACATTCGGCGTTTTACGTGGAGGGTAACGGTATAAGGGCGTTAATCGACCCGTTTCTATCCGGGAATCCTCAAGCCCCGGAAAAGCTGCCCGAATTGAACCCGAATTACATATTTGTAACCCACGCGCATCAGGATCACCTCGGGGACGCCATAAGCGTCGCTCAAAAAACAGGGGCCACGGTGGTAGCCACCAACGAGCTTGCAATGTACCTCCAGGGCAAGGGGCTGAACGCGGTGGGTATGCACGTGGGAGGCAGAAAGCGGTTTGACTTCGGCAGTGTGAAGCTGACGGCGGCTTTTCATGGTTCCTGCGTGTTCGAAGAAAACGCGTTGGCATGTTCCGACACTCCATGCGGGTTTTTAATCGAAGTTGACGGCAAAAAACTTTATCACGCCGGAGACACGGGGCTTACAGTTGAAATGACCCTGCTGGAGGAGGAAAAAGTCGATTTGGCGTTGTTGCCGATAGGCGGCCACTACACTATGGATATTATGGATGCCGTCAGGGCTGTCGGCTTCATAAAACCGCAAAAGGCCGTCCCCATGCATTATAATACTTTCCCGCCGATCAAGGCGGATCCGTCTGAATTTAAGCGGCTGCTTGACGGTAAGGCGGACGTCGTTATTCTGAAGCCCGGCGAAAAGATAAATTTTTAAGAAAGGATCATATTGGGTGAATAATTATGAAAAAAGTTCGATTTGGTAAAACGGAACTTATGGTAAGCCGAGTCGCTTTCGGCGGCATCCCCATCATGCGGGTTCCTAAAGCGGAAGCGGTGGCGTTGATTCGAGAAATCATCGGCCTGGGGATAAACTTCATCGACACGGCCCATGGTTACGCCGACAGCGAGGAAAAAATCGGAGAGGCCATCAGGGGAATGAGGCGGGATGAACTCATCATTGCGTCGAAATCGCCCGCCGACGACAAAAAAACCTTCAACGAACACCTCGAACTGAGTCTTAAGCGGCTTGGGGTGGAGTATATCGACATCTATCATCTCCACCACGTTTCCTCGGAAAAACGGTATAACGCGGTCTTCGCTCCAGGCGGAGCATTCGAGGGATTACAGGAAGCGATCGAGGCCGGCAAGGTGCGCTTCCCGGCGTTTTCCAGCCATAACCTCCCGTGCGCGGTTAAAATTATTAAAGACGGCAAGTTCGATGTGGTTCAACTTCCCTTTAACTTTGTCGACGACGAAGCGGAAAAGGAAGCCATTCCGTTGGCGAAGAAATTCGACATGGGTTTCATCGCCATGAAGCCTATGGGCGGCGGCCTTCTGGACGACGCGGGGCTTTCGTTCCGCCATCTTATGCAATACGACGGAATTGTCCCCGACCCTGGCATCGAGACAATCGAAGAAATTCGTGAAATTGCCGGCATAGTGGAGAAAGCCGCGCCTTTGAGCGAGCAGGATA
>WRKN01000112.1 GCA_009778055.1 Synergistaceae bacterium | reverse complement strand
AAGGGGGCTTCCGACGAATTCAATCACTTTTGAATAGGCGCTTGTCAGAGGGAACCCCGGCAGTTCCTCTTTGACATGCACCAGTATCATAAAGAAAACAGCAAGCCCTCTTGCCCAGTCAAGCTCGCTTTGCCGTCCGGTATTGATGTGTTCATCACTAAAAAGTTTCATTCGCGTCAACCTTCCATTGCGGCTTAGCGATTTTTTCGCCGCACGCATGGTAGCACAACTGAAAAGGGAACACAAATGTCGGAGTCATTACGGACTATAATGCCTGGCTGCTTCGTAAAATGTTATAATGCCAAGGATTTTAACTGTGCGCTTGACGCGTATATTCCGCTAGGAGGTAGTTTTGTGGTGAAAAAAAGTTCGGTTTTGTGGGTAATTCTTGCGCTTTTTTCGTTTGTTCTCATGTCCGGGGGCTGCGGCGGCAGCGGTTCAGGCGACGAAACTTTTGATAGTTTTGTCAGTTTTGAAGGATTCAAGGCCGGAGTAGAAGAAAAATACGGCCCAGCGCCTTTCCGGGTCGGTATATTCACCGGCTCCGCCGGCGGCGAGACTAAGCGTAATTGGGTGTACGCTCCCCCTGACGAGCGCGAATTGAAGGTCCCGAAAAACGCCGAGTTTGTGGGAATAGTGTTTCAGATTGAGAATGTGGAAGGCAAGGATGGAAATTTTAGGGATTGGGTTACTTTGAGGGACGCGTTCGTCTATAACGACAAGAGCAGCCCCGAGAGAAATTTTAACAACTTCAAAAACGTCAAAGTGAAACTTGACGGACTTGAGGCTGATTTTGAATTTTTTGTCAATGATGAAGAAGTCGACGCGGATATGATGGTACAGGGAGATCCAGTATACTCATTTTTACCGGCTAATTTTCCACACGACACGCGTACCGGTACGAGAGATATTCATATTGCGCCGTTGCCGGCAGACGTGGAAACACTTCTTAAAGAGATACCTGAAACTGGGAGCGTCTATCAAATAAACCCTGATTACGATACTACATTTGATACAGTATCCCATCATATCCAAGGGTTTGCTTATGGAAAAAAAGGTCTCGCCTATACTCATTCCAATAGCGGAGTTGACCTTTTTGGCTATCACTATGACCCAGTTGTTATTTATGAAGAGGAAAACGGAACAGCGCATGAACATATTGTCCCGAACGGGCTTCTTCATCCGGGCAGCGTTCAGGTCATAGGTGATTATTTATTCGTAACCGCCGCTCCAGAACTGCACGGCGAAAAGGGTGATGATAAGCCTGGGCTGATATATGCGTACGATTTAAGCGCCGGGTTAAATGATGAGAGCTGTATAGAATTTTTTACACGGCCGGGAGACGCATATGAGAACTCTGCTGTAGGCATCACAGACGTAAAAACCACAGTTAAGTATTTCAATACTGGCAACGAGCCAACAGGAGCCGATTTTACAAGAAAATATATAATTGGAATAATCGACTATGAGGCTAATCGTGTTGACATTTATTATTCTAATAAGGAAGCTGACTCTCTTGAGGACCTTGAAAAGTGCTTTTCGGGGGGAGTAGATGTGCCCTTTAAAGCTGCTCCAAAGCCCTTTAACAATATGAATTTGTTTCGAGACGTCAATGACGATATTTGGATGATAGGATTTGCTGAGGGGGATGATCATAGTTATACTGACTTGTATGCGTATAAACTTACGTACGACTACGAGTCAGGAGGGAAGCGTTTCTTGGAAACGGGGGCTGAGATAGCCTACACAAAGAGGTTAAAGCCTACACTTCCGGAATCCGCCAATTCAATATCCGGCAGATGGGGCGCTTCTCTTTATTTTGACGGCAAGAATCTCCATGTATTTATGTCGGACAGGAATCCGAAAACCTCCGGTAAAAACGAGAATAGGGTTTTTTACAACCACTGGGGAAAAATCGGCGGAAATTAAACCAAAAACGTAAACGCAAAGGCGGGGAAACCCGCCTTTGTTGATTTCTGTATATATAAAACAGGGCTGGCAATAGCTCTATTACAGCTTCTGCCAGCCCTTGCCGAAATTATTCGGCTATTTTTTTATTCCTGACGCAGCCTCGGACAAAAGCGGCGGCCAGGAGCAGCAACGCGGATACGGAGAACGGCCCCGCCGCGCAGCCGCTGCCGCTACCGCCGCCGTCATGGTCGAAGGCTACGGGCTGGGGCAGGTCAAGCACGAAATTGTATTGCGATCCCAGCACCTGCGCCTCGAGTCTTCCCTTCCGCAATTCCAGTATGAAATTGAGGGCTTCTTCGTCGAGAACGCCTTTAGCTTTGTAGACTCTGCCCTTCGCGAATCCCGGTATAGCCTTGTAGCCAATCATCCGCTCGCTGCCGTCCTTATCGGATACGATGGTAAGGGCTATGCGGAAACCGGGAACAAAGTCCGGCTCGTCGGGGTCGTCATACCAGATATCCAACTCGTATGGTATCGTTTCGCCTCTGGCCAGCGTGTTTATGATTGCCGATCTGGTCAGCTCGGGACGCAGATCGTTGTCGACAATCTTCACGTGGATTCCAATCGGGTCGTCGGCATCCGCCGTGACCGTCCCGCCGCGGGACAAGCGAGCCGGCGCGGCGTAGGCATCGTCGAAGTAGTTGTAGAGCGCAACCACCACGAAGCCGATATTGTTGCCGCCCGGATCGCCGCCGGGGTTATAGGCGTAAGGCTCGATTGAACTGGAGCCGGGGTCGAGGTTCTCTACCCTGTAGTCCCATTTTTTGTGCGTCTCGTCGATTTTATTATTGGGATCGAGCTCGATGAAGAGGCGGTATTCCCCTTCAGGGAGACGCTTAATTTCATCCGTGAAGGTATGTTCGACCCATACCCAGTTGTTTTTGTCCGGCTGGTGATAGGGTATACTGCCGCCGACGGTGAACGTTTTATCGTAGACCACCGCGGGGCCTTTATTGGGTCCGGTCCAGTCCGGCATCTGGAGGAAGCGGGTCTCCTCCAGCGGTATCAGGCGAACCCTGACCTCAAAATCGGGCGCGTTCACGCCCGTACTGTAGTTGTAGACGGGAAACCGTATCTTCGTGCCTTCGATATCCTCGTCTGTGGGGATCATGAGGGGGTCCGCGCCGGCGTAAGGGCTGTCCGACTTATTGAGGACGCGAAGGCCGCGCATCGCCAGCGCGTCCAGCGGCTCGGCCGTAGGTTCCACTCCGAGATACTCGTTCATCACGTCGACCCCCACGGTTTGGAATTTGTAAGGCAGGTTGAGGGCAAGGTCGGGTTTGAGCATGTAAACCGAGTTGGGGTTGTCCCATATAGTGACGGGGCGGCCGGTGTCTTTCGGCAGTCTCACGGCGTTCGCGACGCTGACCGCGCCGTTGGGCAACTTGAATATCTGCTGATCCACCATATAGTTGAGCCTTGCGGGGTGTTTTGCCTGTCTTTCAGTGTTCGCGAACGTAGATACGATAACCGAGTCGTCCCACTTGCTGGAGGTGACGGAACCCGTTTCCCAGGAGTATTTCCCGCCGAATTTCCCCTCGAGGATGGCCTTGGCGTTTTGCCTGTTGACGCTCGCCGCTTTTTCTATCAAAGCCCTGACGCCCTTTTTTTCCGAGGCGGCGGAACTGCCAAAAGCCACGCCGATTGAGGCCGTCACGTCGGCGTTGATGCTCATGCCGGTCGCGTTCTCGTCGGTGAAACTTTTCCCCCACGTAATATCCCACTTTTTGTTTGCCGCCGTCGCCACGTCCTCGATGGTCATTACCGGCGACAGGATTCTCTCCGGCTCAATCGGGAAGTCGAGCGTGCCCGCCACGTTCGACGGGTACGATAGGACGTTGTAGCGCTCGTGAATCGGCGCGTATATCTCCGCGAAGTCGGCTCCGACGTTATCTGAAGCCGTGCCGACTTTGAACGTATCCACCGGTTTTTCAAACTCGTAGTACACCTCCTCCCACGCGCCGGTTTCCGGATCCTTGACGCGCTCGCCAACGACTTTGTATTTCCATATCTCGCGCTTGATTTTGGTGTAACTGACGTTGTCCCTGAATTTCGATTGGTCGGTCATACTCAGCCCCTTGGACGCGGTGTCGATCGTCGTGTTTTTGTTCATGAACTCCTGGGCGACGTTGGCCGCGAAGTCGAGCTGCAGCATCGTGTTGACGTTGGCGTGAAAGCCGGCCGTATATCCCCCGCTGGTTTTCTGGGTCGAGGTGATCGCGTTCGCGCTGGACTGCGACCTCGACAACGACGTGTGAAAATCCTCGTACATCGTGCCGTACAGAATATCCGCGCTCTGGCCACCCGGAAGTACCCATTCGCCGCTTCCCATGTTGTACGGAATGGGGATGTAGTCGACATGCTTGGGCGGCATCGGTATGACCGACGTGATCAGCAGCTCCTCGCCCATGTCGATGACTTCGGGCGGTTCGAGCGTGAACCTCAGCGACTGGCCCAATATGTTGCCCTTCGTCATGACAGGCATGTACGGGCCGCCCGAAAGGTATACATCGGAACCGTCGTCGCGTTTTGCCAGTTCCTTGAACGCTCCGTTCCCGTCCAGCACCGGGTCATATACGGTGAGGTGCGAAGCCGTGCCGGCCTGGAGGCGACGAAAGACCACCACCTCGCCCTGAGCCTTGCCACTGTTTCCGGCCCTCGTCCTTCCGCTGAACGACCCCACAGCCATGTCCGTCACCATGGGCTGGGAGTAGTTTATCTTGTCGGATTGCTCGACATTATGAACGTAGTCCGCGTTGATGTTGTAGCCGGAGTCCACCTTCGCCACGCCAATATACATATACAGGCTGGCCGCCGGGGCCGCCCAGATGAACTCGTCCTTGCCGTCGGCGTCCAGGTCGTACGCGTACGCGACCGCGCCGTCAAACTTATCCCGGCTGTATCCGCCGGGGTCTCTCCGCTTCGATGTGTGATTAAATACGCCATTGTAATAATAGAGCCAGAAGTTGTACTCATTGTCACTGGAATTGGGCTTGTTGTAGTTCGAGAGCACCATGACCTCGTCGCGCCCGCTACCGCTGAATTTGCCCACAGCAAGGGCGAGCAGCTCCGTGTCGCGTTCGTTATCGCAGATTTGCTCCTGATGGACGCGGGTCAATGACAGCGACGGCGAGTCGATATCGTACAGATCGAAATAATAGAAGCCCTGACCTTGGTCTTTGGCAAAATTCGAGTACGCCGCGGCGAGCTGTTTCTTGCCGTTTCCCTGAAGGTCGGCCAGTCCCAGTTTGAGGAAGGGAGTTTCTGCGTAAATGGTTCCGGCGACCGTGTGGCGGTGACTGCTTTTAGTTTTGCCGTCGATTATGTTGATTACGATTTCTTTTCTGTCTCCAGTTCCGCTGCCATAGTAAAAAATCTCAGCGACGATAAAATCTTCGACCCCGTCGCCGTTGACGTCGTGCATCAGCAGATCCGTCGCACGCGAGAAAGAACCGTTGTACGTGGCCAGGGTATTCCGTGCCGGAGTATCGACCACTCCGTCCAAACCGACCTTGCCAATCCACAGGTTAGGCGTCGCGCCGTAGTCCGCGATAGCGTACGCGAGCTTGCCGTCCTCCCCCCGAAACCTGCCCAGGGCCGCCGGTATGCCGGTCACATTCGCGCCGTAATTGAGATTGAAATCAGCCCCATTTTTCAGATGGGCGTTTTGGCGTCCGACGGGATTCCCCGGCTCCTTGGCGTCGAAACTGACCACCCTGCTCTGCACGTTTGTCCCTCCATTGCTGGGTATGAAGAACGTCAGTATGGAGTCCTTGACGTAGGCGTCGCGATATCCGCCCATCGGATCGTCAGCCGCCCAGGCGGACGGCGGCAACATCGCGCACAGCGCCGCTATTCCCATTGCCGCTATAAACATTCGATATGATTTCACAAAAATCCCTCCTAATTTAAGACGCCCCGCCGAGGCGGGGCGCAGATTGCAAGAAGTTCCGCGTCTATCTCTTTCTTCTTTGAAGCGCGGCGACGGCCAGAGTCAGCAACGCAGACAAGGAGAACGGTCCCGCCGCGCAGCCGCTGCCTCCTCCTCCGTTGTCACTGTCGCGGTTTCTCCAGGTCCCGGTGAGGAAATAATTTCTCCATATGCCGCTCTCCGCCGAGTAGGCCATCTGCTCGAACGCGTCGGCCTGAAGTTCCAGCGCCTCGGTATAAACGGCCCTGCCCCAACCGTTGGGAGCGAGACGGATATGCTCCAGCACCTCGGTCACCCATCGGTAGTTCCCGTCAGCGTACGCCCTTCGCGCCGCTTCGAGCAGATTGCCGCCGGACAGGTACTTCGCGTAGAACTCCGCGGAGGCTTTGTCGGGAAGCTCCCAAAGCGTGGCCGGGTTGTTGTCGAACCAGCCGAGATACCCCTGATAGACCGCCTTGACGTTGTGTACTGTCGTGCCGTAATAGCCCCGGTTGAACCACTCGTTTGCCAGATTCGCCGGGAACTCGAAGACCTCGGCAATCTCCTTCATGTCAAGCCCTTCGTTCATCAGGCGAACGGTCTCGTCGTGAAGATGGCGGTAGAGGAGGCTGTGTTTGTCGATATACTCCGCTACGGCGTCCCTGCCCCAGCGCGGCCAGTTATGCTGTCCCCAGGCGGACATCTCCGAGGTATCGGAGTTGTTGTCCACCCACTGCCTCTTCATTTTTTCCAGGATGCCGAGCCAGGCCTGCGTGTCCCGTACCTGCGCCCCGCGGGGTGTAAGGACGTTGTGCTGCGTCTGAAGGCATATGTCGGCCAGGCAGATCGAATTATAATCAGGAAAAAACACCGCCATATTGGACGGGGCCTCGGTGTCGGGGGCCAGCATAAAGTCGACTCTCGTACCGTCGAAGGGCCTGGAGCCGTCCTGCGTGATAACCAGCGTCGGACGTACCAATTCGCTTTTCCCAGCGCCGGAGCCTATGCCAACCCCGTTGTTCACCTGCCCGCGCCCCTCCGGAATATGGGAGTCGAACATCTCAAGCAGGAGTCCGTACATCCGTACGGCGCGTTTCCTCATCGCTTCTCCAACCGTCACGTTTTCGGAGACGGCCTCGTCCCAGAACCCATCCGGGGCGACTATCGCCGGATCTTTCGTATTCCCGCTGTTCAGCACGCCTCGTATGCCTCCGTAGTGGTCGGCGTGGCTGTGCGTGATAATGATGGTGTGGATTTTCTTGTTCTTTTTACCCTCGGGCAGATGGCTGTAGAGGAGCTTCACCGCCGCCGCCGCCGATTCCTCGTAGCTTGTCACGTCGACCGCGATGAAGCCGTCTTTCGTCTCCACGAAACTCATGTTCGCCAGGTCGTAGCCGCGAACCTGATAGATGGAGCGGACGTCTCCGCCGTCTTTGCCGGGGCTGAAGTCGCGGGACGCCACTTCAAAAAGGCCGTATTTGGCGTTAAGTATGGCGTTTCGCCAGAGGCTCGGGTTCACGGTGTCGGGGAATTGTTCGGGCGCTGAGATGTCGCCGCTGATGTAAGCATACCTGCTCATATCCCAGACGGGCCTCCCGCCGTCCCCCGTGATCAGCAGCGGTTCCGAATCGCCTTTCGCGACGTGCGCTATGAAGCCCCTCTCGGCCCAATCGCGGTCTCTGGTGTCGTTGAAGGGCAGCTCCTTTATGTACCCGGCATTTGTGTCTGTCGTGTGCCGGGTGGGGGGCTTGGAGGCGGAGGGGGCGGCGCCGGGGAACTGTCCCAAATCGGTGACGGCGCGTATCATTTCGTCATCCAAGCCGTTGAAGAGGCGGTTTCTCCAGGCCCCGGTGAGGAAATAATTTCTCCATATGCCGCTCTCCGCCGAGTAGGCCATCTGCTCGAACGCGTCGGCCTGGAGTTCCAGCGCCGCGCGGTATACCTCAGGTCCCCACCCGTCGGGAGCGAGGCGGATATGCTCCAGCGCCTCGACAACCCATCGGTACTGCCCGTCAGCGTACGCGCTTTGCGCCGCTTGAAGCAGGCTGCCGCCGGACCGCAGGTATTTCGCGTAGAGTTCCGCCGAGGCTTTGCCGGGGAGTTCCCAGAGCTTGGCGGGGTTGTTGTCGAACCAGCCGAGGTACTTCTGATAGACCGCCTTGACGTTGTGTACGGTCGCGCCGTAATACCC
>WRKN01000111.1 GCA_009778055.1 Synergistaceae bacterium | reverse complement strand
AAGCTGCCTTTCCCATAATGGTGGGAGCCGCGGCTTTTTCAGTCCCGGTGGCAAGCATACAGTTCATCAAGCATGACAGCTACTCGCGCAAAATAACTGTAATCAGCGCGGTTTGCGGCACGCTGGGCGTACTCGTCGCCGCTTTCGCAATGGACAACATGGATATTTCACCGGTGAAATGGTTAGTCGCTGTATTCCTGCTCTACAGCGCCTGCTCCATGCTCCGTTCGGTCATAAAAAACAGGGAAGACTCGGTTGCCGAGCCGAAATCCGAAAGAAGAGTAAACAGGCTGTCCGTCGTGGGACGCTTGACAAGTTTTTGCCTGAGCCTGATCCTGCTTTGCGCCGTGTCTCTTATTTGGGTTTTTGTCGGAAATTTTCACCTTATATCGTCCGATTATGTCGAAATGAGCATTGGCGAACACAATGCCCGGCTGCGCGACAGTGTCCACGCGTACCTGCGCGAGCATGAGAACGTCCTTTTGAGCGCCAGGGCCGGGGTCGCCCATTTTATGTCCCAGGAGCCCGTCGATCTGGAACAGCTCCGCCGATATCTGGAGGAATCTTCCCGCGTTTTGGAGGATATCTCCACCTTGTACTGCACTACGAACGCGGTCTGGAACGAACCGGGCGGTTACGCCGTGTTCAGCCGGCCCTGGGACGTCCCGCAGGACTGGAACAACACTGAAAGGCCGTGGTTTGTGGCCGCGAAAAAAGAGCAGGGAAACGACGTGGCATATTCCAAGCCGTATTTTGACGCGCTCACAGGCGACGTCATTCTGGATATGTCCGCCAACGTCTATGATGAAGACGGAAATGACATAGGCGTAATTTCGGAGTCCATCACTATTGAAGCCCTCAACGCCATGCTCCGCAGGGCGGCTTCACTGGATGGGCAGCAGGTGTTTATCATAGACTCCGACGGAGTTTTTGTCGTCCATTCCGACAAGAGTGTGGCAAGGCAGGAAAATTTTTTCCACGAAATCGGACTTGAAGAATATCGTGACGATATTTTATCCGCCGGCAATTTTTCAGTCACAGACAAGGGTATGACGGTATATTCCTCGTCCATACCAGCCGCCGGATGGTTTGCGGTGTCCATAGTCCCGACGGATACAATATACTCCTCCGCTAACGAGCGTATCATCAGTATATTTCTGACGCCCATGCTGACCATTTTCTTCATGCTTCTTGTCGTCCTTATCAGTTTGATGATCATCATACGCCGCGAGAGCATGGACAAGGTTGCGGCGGAACGGCTCACCAGGGAAAAGGATTACTTCATCGCCCGAATAAGCCACGAGATCCGCACGCCCATGAACGCCGTCATCGGAATGAGCGAGCTGGCTCAACAGGATTACGGCACGGCCAGGGGCCTGGAATATATTTCGGGCATCAAAAACGCCGGCGCGTCTCTCTTGTCCATCATCAACGATATCCTCGATTTTTCCAAAATCGAATCCGGCGGTCTGGAACTCTCCAAGGAGGCTTATGAAACGGCCTCCATGCTCAATGACGTGTTGGCCATCATTCGCGTCCAGATGTCGGAAAAGCCGCTTGAACTTCTCGTGGAAACTACTCCCGGCATTCCGCGCGGCATGGTCGGCGACGCGGGACGCGTCAAGCAGATACTGCTCAACCTTCTGAGCAATGCCGTGAAATATACCAACGAGGGATTTATCCGGTTCTCCGCCTCTGCGGAACGAAAGGGAGAAAACACCGTTTGCCTCTCTTTCGTGGTCGAGGACAGCGGCATCGGTATAAAACCGGAGGATATACCGAAACTGTTCGGCGATTTCACGCGTATAGACGAAAAGCGCAACAGCGCCATTGAGGGCACGGGTCTGGGGCTTTCAATAGCGAGTAGTCTGTGCCGGGGCATGGGGGGCGACATTGCCGTGTCCAGCGAATACGGTAAAGGCTCCGTCTTTACGGCCACCCTGACCCAAATCGTGACCGATTGGGAGCCGATGGAAGATGCGGCCACCATATCCGCGACGCGGGCAGAGACGCAACGCGCTACCTTCATCGCGCCGGACGCCGAGGTGTTGGTGGTGGACGATTTCCCAAACAATCTGGCGGTTACCGAAGGACTGCTTCGAGCTTACAAAATGCGCGTTTTCACCTGCCTGAACGGGCGAGAGGCAGTAAATCTGGCGGAAGCGCGTTCTTTCGACCTTGTATTCATGGATCACATGATGCCCGAAATGGACGGCATGGAGGCGATGCAGGCGATCCGCGGCAGAGGCGGCCGTTTTGAGGAACTGCCCATTGCGGCCCTCACGGCCCATGCCATTTCCGGGATGAAGGAGACGTTTCTGGCAAGTGGTTTTTCCGATTTTCTTTCCAAACCGATAGAAACGGACAAACTGGACGCTCTGCTGCGACGGTGGATTCCCGAGGAGAAACAACAAAATGTGCCGGGGGCCGACCGTCACGCCCAAATAGAAGTACCGCAGTACATGTCCGGCGCGGCCAAAGAGGAGCTGGCCACACAGCGGCTAGACCTGCTTAACCATAATCGCTGGCATTTCATGAACGGCCTTCCCGCGGATCAGGCGTACTGTGAAAAATTCGCCGCCCTGATAGAAACCATGATAGCGGAAGCCCTGGTTCCTCCGAATGTACGCGGGATGATGGAGGATCTTGCGGCGGCGGGACGGCGCGGTGACGCGGAGGAGATACGGCGGATGCTGCCGGGCGCGTATGAAGCTTTAACCTCCACCACACGGGGCGAACATGCGGAAAATAATTTGGAAGATACTCTCCTGCGGCTAAAAACGGCCCTGGACGAAAAGGATGACGAGGGGGCCGACGCCGCGATGGGGAAATTGCGGTCAATGGACTATCTAAGCGCCTCAGAGCGGGAATTATATTTCTTTCTCTATAACGCGCTGCTCATGGATGAAACGGAAAAAGCGGCCGAACATTTGGCCGTGTGGATGAAAAATTTTGAACGCGCAAGTTGAACGAGAGGCGTTTTTCATGAAAAAAATCCTTATTGTGGAAGATATGACCCTGTTACGGGACACGCTGACGAATACCGTCAACGGTCAGGAAGATATGCGGGTGATCGGCGTAACCTCCGACGCGGCGGAAGCCCTTGACCTGTGCCGGAAACTTGAGCCCGACCTTGCGCTTATCGACGTGGTGACTGAGGGTAAATGCAGCGGCATAGCGGCGGCGTCGGAAATTCGGCGGGAGCTGCCGGACGTCAAAATAGTGATCATGACGGCCATGCCGGAGATAACTTTTATAGACGCAGCCAGGAAGGCCGGAGCGCATAGTTTTGTCTACAAGAACTCGGACAGCCGGCATCTGCTGCATGTAATCCGCAGCACCCTTAGCGGTAACGGCATTTTCCCCTGCGCCGGCGACGACATTCTTTCCAAGGCCCGCTTTTCGGATGCCGAAATGGCGATAATCCGCCTTGTCTGTCAAGGCAAAAGCAGGAGTGAAATGGCCGCCGCCCTGTCTTTATCCGAAAGCAGGATCAAGCAGCTGGTCACAGGCATTTTGAACAAAACCGGATTTGAGAACATATTGAAATTCTCCGTATACGCGGTAGCCCACGGTTTTATAGTGCCGGACGACAGTAAACATTAGCGGCATCCTGCCGCCTGTTCTTACTCATAGTGTGTCCACATGCGAATAATTTTCACTATACCTTTATAGAGATTTCCCGCATCATCTTTCAAGCCTTCTTCATTCGACAGAACATCATATATTATTCTGTGCTGTCGGTTAATGCGGCGTGAAAATGATCCTTTGAAATCACCTCGCAGCTTCTCAAAGGGGGGAGGCTTTTGATATGGATTCCGTTGAATTATGGCTAGCAATTCTTTAGCTGTTTTAGCCAATCCGGCTTGCTCTAATAAGCGAGCGTCCTTCTCTGCTTGTCTGGTATACTTTAATTTATATCCCATCCGATACTATCAAGACATTCGCTTATTGGTGTCGCCTTGCCTTTCAAAATTGATTCGGCTATGCCGGGTATGCTTTGCAGATACAGCGTTTCCATAATGCCTTTCCACTCGTCTTCGCTGACCAATACCACGACTCCTCTTTCTGTTGCTATTGATACTTTATCTCCTTGGGTGATTACATTGTCAAGCACGCTGATTAATTCTTTTTGTGCCGTGTTTGCGGTGATTTGCCTCATGATCCGCATCCCTTCCTGTTTCCAACTCATATGATATTTTGTTGATATTATTTTACCATTCGGCAGCAATATATCCAATCCATAGCTCTCTTGACAAACGGAACCGGGAAATTCATTTTCCGCGCACTGTACATATGTCTACTTTTTTCTGTACATATGGTACTGAAAACCTTTTTGCATACGCGTATCCTAGACGGAGAAACAGGCTCGCAGACCCAAGATTCTTATAAAGGAGTGAATACGTTCGGCAAGGAGAAAAAATTGATAATGGAAGAGAATCATGCGTTGGGAACCCTGTTGGTTTTTATGGCAGCCGCGGCGACGTTGGACGCGGAGAAACTTATATTCTGAGATGAACGAAAGGAATGGTAATGAGATGAAAAAGGTATTCGCTTCGTTGTTTGTTTTTGTTTTCATCGGGCTGTTCGCCCACAATGCGCTTGCCCAAGACCCGCAGGAATTGAGTTTGGGCGGTTCTCCAATTTCCGGGAACTTATCTTCCGGTGAGGAAATTTGGTACAGTGTCCAAGTTGCTGAACCCGGCATTTTGACGATAGACGCCCTCGGAGAGGAATTGGACACTTATCTGGAGGCCTATGACGCCCAGCGAAACCTGATAACAGAGGATGACGATGGAGGCGAAGGAACTAATGCGCGCATCGAAATGTTTGTTGCGGAAGGCGGAACATATCTGTTTAAATTAAGAGGTTATAACGACGAAGTCGCCGGTTCATAAAGCATCCTGGCAACCAGCGAATCTGTTCCCGTACCCGCGGAATTGCGTTTTGGAACCGCTCATAAAGAAACTATCAACGCCGGAACGAGACATTGGTACAGTGTCCGCGCGGAAGAGAGAGGTTTTATTACCGTAGAGACTTTTGGAAATACGGATACCTATCTGGAAGTGTACGATCCTCAACACAATTTAGTAGATCAGAATGACGACGGCGGTATGGATTACAATGCCTTAATCGAAATGCTGGCCGAGCCTGCTCAAGTTTTTCTTTTTCGTTTGAGGGGATATGATAACGAAACCACAGGAGATTATGAGATCGCGGCAAATTTTGAGCCGATTCCCGCGGACAGTGATCGGAATACCGAACGTTCCGGCGCGGCCGGCATAAAGCTTGGAGAAGCTGTCCCTGTTTTCTTCCATGACGCGGGCGAATCGCGGTGGTATCGTTACGAAATTACCGGTGATGGAACTACTTTTGCTGTCCAGACCAGAGGAAATGTGGATACGCTTCTGTTTCTTTACGATCAGGATGAAGACCTTGTCGCCGAGGACGATGATTCAGGCGAGCATCTCAATGCTTTCATTTCTGAAAGATTAAATACCGGAGTATATTTTATTGAAGTCAGGATGTATTCCGATACAATCGGTCGTTGCACTCTTCACGCTGAAACTCGGTGATGAGCCGTCAGGCTTGGGCGGCGGTTTACAGCCGGGGAGCTTGCGGGCTCCCCGGTGTGCATGTACATAAGGTAAATCCGCCGCGGCATAAACCTGACGGCGGGACGCACAAACAAAAGCAAGGAGGAAATATTATGATTTGCGACAAGTACGCTGGTTACACTCCCCCCTCAAGGGCAAAGAGCGCGGCCATGCTTCTGGCAGCCTGGATCGCCGGGCTTGCCATTCTTTCGGCCTTTATTTTCATGAACGCCCGGGAGGCCGAAGCGGCGACACTTTTTATCAGCGGCGGCGGCGCGGGGCAAACTGTTGGTGATGCCCAGCCGTGGATCGCCCCTGGGGAAGGCGGAGAACATGCAAGCGGTGGACTGAGCGATGAGGTCATTGGATTTGGTGGCGGGGCTTATGTGGGGGACGGCACGAACCCTATTCCTGCTGATCAGCCGCAATTTGAGGGCATAATCGATTTGCCGGCGGGCTTTTCCGGCGGCGACGCTGAAGCGGGGAACGGACAGTTTGTCGCAGGAGGTGTCCACGGCGGGAATGCCTTGTTTACGGTGACGGAGACAATTTTTGAGGGCTGGGATATTCGATTGGAAGGCGGTCAAGGCAGTAGCAGAGATGAGGAGGAATTTCGTGAATCTGTCGCCGCACGCGGCGGCGACGCGACTTTCGAGGCAAGGAACAGCACAGTGGTGACAGATTCCCTGACAGTCATCTCCGGCAGGTCCGGCGAACATACAAGTGGTGACGAACCCCTTGAGCCGGGGCCAGGCGGCGCGGCAAGGGCGTACATCGGCACACTGCGAGGCACAGCCGGCGGAGACGCGGCGTATACCTTCGTAAAGAACGACGGCGAACTGGAAGTGGAGATCGGCGCCCTGGACGCGACAAGGGGTGATGTGACCTTCACTGTAGATGGCATATTATCCGCCGGCGACGATGTGAGTGTGGGAACTCTGGACCTGGGCGGCGGAAATACGTTTATCCTTACAGGTTTAAATAACGAGGGTATAACTACCGGGGATTTAAACATCCATACCTTCAACGTACGGGGCGAAGCCGCCTTTGAGGGCCATCTCGACGCCGAGGGCAAGATCATGAACTTCTATCTGCCGCACGACGTGGCGGCAAACTATACAATGCTCACGATAAAAGACGGCATTGCGAACATAGGCGACGCCACGGTCCATATTCATGTGGGCATTGTCAGATCCGGCGGCTCGCCGCTTTTGCAGACAGGCGACCGGGTAATTCTCATAAATGCGGTTGATGCGGAAGGGGGATTGACAGGCGAGCCGGCTAACAGATTCGCTCGCAGCCGGGGAAAGGTCGGCTCGTTACTGCGCGCGGAGTTCGAGATTGATGTTGTTGAAGACGAAGAATTATTAGTGGCGACACTGCTTCGATACCTCGCTGGCCCGGGGAGCGAGATGGTGGTGATAGGAAATCTGGCCGACGCAGCCCTGGTGACGAAAGGCGCCGACCTGATTGCCGGGCCGGGCATTGCGGCGGCTGTCGGCGCGGAACACGGCCATGAAGTTTTCGCCATCGTGTCCGCCGGCAAGACGAGCTACGACACGAGCCCTAGCCTTGACCTGAGCAGCACGCACCTCGTGACGGGGGTTTCACGCGGGGTGGACTTTGCGCCGGGACGCCTGACCTTTGGGCCTTTCTTTGAGTACGCCTCCGGTTCCTACGATACCCAGGGCTTATTTGACGGCGGACTCATCCGCAGCGACGGCGACGTCCGTTACGTCGGCGGCGGCGTTCTGGCCCGCATGGATTTCAACCGGGCCGAAAACGCCCTGGGGCGTTTCTATGCCGAGGCGTCCGGCAGGGCGGGCTCAGTGCGTAACGAATTCAATAGCTTCGGCCTCGACGACATTCTCGGCAATAACGCGCAATTCACGTCCGAATCGACCTACTTCGGTTTACACACCGGCCTGGGCTACTCGCTGGATCTCTCGGAGAGGTCTTCGCTCGACTTCTACGGCAAGTACTTCTGGACGCGGATTGGGGGCGATTCCGTGCTGGTTTCCACGGGTGAACATGTGAATTTCCAGGACGTGAATTCGCACCGGTTGCGCTTTGGCGGACGCTTCAGCCATTCAATGAGCCAGTTCGTCAGAGGCTATGTCGGCGCCGCGTGGGAGCACGAGTTTGACGGCAAGGCCGGAGCCTTCGCAGACGGTTACAGCCTTGGTTCTTCAAGCCTTTCGGGCAGCACGGGCATAGGCGAACTCGGTCTGCTTATGACGCCCTCCCCTACCATGCCCCTGTTCATCGACCTTGGAATACAGGGCTATACCGGCAGCCGGGAGGGCGTGACAGGGAGGCTGGAAGTGAGATGGGAGTTCTGAAGCGCAGAAGATAGGCGCCACGGAATTATTTTATACGGGCGGCATTCTGCCGGCGGGACAGACGCCACCTGTAAAGGTAAAAGCAACGGACGCGCGATGCGCGTCCGTTATGCTCTGACGGCGGATGTCGTGACGCTGGAGTGGGGATGTTGAGTGAGGCGCGTCCCGCCCCGCACTGTACATATGTCTACAAAAAACTGTACATAAGGTACTGAAAACCTTTTTGCATAAGC
>WRKN01000110.1 GCA_009778055.1 Synergistaceae bacterium | reverse complement strand
CGACACAAATGCATACACTACTCTTCAAATCCAAAATCTTGTCCCATTTTAACATTCATTTTAACATGCTTTCGCATAATATTACTTAATTTGCTTAGGGAAATTTAATTACCGCTATTTACGCATGCGCGTTTTGAAAAGGCGAAAGGACGAAACCCCGCTGCCCGACAAGCGGTGGAGCCTCTCAATAGCTTCGGAAGAGCCTGTTGTCGTCCGTATGACAACGCTCAAAATAATTTTTTCGCCTCCTCCAGCTTGTCCCGGAACGTCGCCATAGTTCGAGCGAAAGGCTCCGGACTTTCCAGATCCACCCCGGCCTTTTTCAGGATGTCGAGCGAGTACGCGCTCGACCCGCTTTTCAGGAAATCTATGTAGCTTTCCCTGACAGACGTTTCCCCGGCGCGTTTTTCGTCCAGAATAGCCCTTGCGAACGCTCCGGCCGCCGTGAACCCCGTTACGTACTTGTAAACGTAGAAAGCCGAATAGAAGTGAGGTATCCGCGCCCACTCCATTTTGATGGGCTCGTCCATAGCCACGGGGCCGTGATATTTGGCGCACAGATCGCCCCACAGGCCGGACAGCCACTCCGGCGTCAGGGCGTTTCCGCCCTCCGCCCGGCGGTGAGTTTCCCTTTCGTACTCCGCGAACATGGCCTGCCGGAAAAAAGTCGTCCTCACCATGTCGAAATAGTAGGTAAGAAGCCATTTCCTCTCCGCTGTCCTCTTCGGTTCGGACTTCGCTTCGCTTCTCGCCAGAAGGTGCTCCAGCAGAAGCGCCTCATTGGCCGTGGACGCCACCTCGGCCAGAAGGATCGTGTAGTCCGCGTATACCTGCGGCTGCGCGCCGTGCGAGTACCACGAGTGCAGCGAGTGCCCCATCTCGTGCGCGAGGGTGAAGACGTCGCGCAGCGTGCCGTTGTAGTTCAGCAGCACGTAGGGGCGCGTGCCGTAGCTGCCCCAGGAGTACGCCCCTTTTCTTTTCCCCTGGTTCTCGTACACGTCTATCCATCGCTCGGAAAAACCGCGCCTCAAATCCGCGACGTAATCCGCTCCCAGCGGAGCCAGGGCCGAAGCCGTCATCTCCAGGGCGTCCTCGTACGGCACGTCCGACAGGGGTTCGTCGGAGAGCGGAACGTTCAGGTCGTAAAGACGCAGTTCGTCCAGGCCAAGGGCGCGCTTTCTCAGGGTCATGTACTTGTGCAGAAGCGGCAGGTGCTCGTTGGCCGTCCGCACCACGTTGTCGTACACGGACTCCGGAACTTTGTCCGGAAAGAGTGCGGCGTCCAGGCTGTTTTTATACTTTCGCGCCGTCGAGTAGAATATGTCGCCTTTCACCGAGCCGGAGTAGAGCGCCCCAAAGGCGTTTTTATAAAGGCCGTACGTGCAGTGTATGCCCTCGAACGCGGCCTTTCGGACGCTTCGGTCTTTGCTTCTGCTGAGTTTGTAGTACCGTTCCTCGGTCAGTTCCACGTCGTCGCCGTTTTCGTCGCGTATTGCCGGGAATTTCATATCCGCGTCGGTCAGCATTGTGAACGCGTTCCGCGCCACGCTCCCCATCTCCTGCGTCTGGGCAAGCAGTTCTTCCTCGACGCGCGACAGCACGTGCTCCTTTTCCCTCAAGAGCGACTCGAAGTAAAAATCGTACTTTTTCAGCCCCTCGTTTTCGGCAATGAACTCCCCAAGACGCCCGTCCGGCATGGAGAGTATCTCCGGCTGAAAGAACGACGTGGCCGCGGCGTGGCGCATGGAGAGGTTCTCGGCTCGGCCGGCCAGCCCCTGGTACAGGGTGACGCGCAGGTCTTCGTGGCTTTTCATGTTGGCGTACACGTATAGCCTGCCCAGTTCCTCGGACACGTCCTCGTCCTCACGGAGGAACGAAAGCAGGGCGGCGGAAGATTCCCCCACCTTCCCGGCAAACCCGGACAGAACGTCCAGCCTGGCCTCCACGCCGGAAAAAGCGTTCTCCCACGCCTCGACGGAAGGGTAGATAGCCTCCAGGTCCCACTTGTACCTCTCGTCCACATCCGGCCTTTCCGGCACTTTCAGCGAGCGTGCCCCCGAACCGGGCGTATCGTCTCTGCGCCGCGCATTATAAAATTCCGAAAAACGCTTTGAAAATTTCACTCTGACAACCTCGCTTAATATATATTGAAGATTTCCGGTGGAATGATAACACACCGGCGGCTCCTGTATATTTCATACAGCCCCGCAATTTTAACCACAGTTTAACTTTTGCCCCCGCGGAGTTTAAAATATACAGTTAATATCGGCGCGAGGAGGCGATAAGAATGTTCGAGGTCATGCGGACCGCCGTTTTTTCCCTGTGGGCAAACAAGACCCGCTCCATGCTGACCATGCTGGGGGTCGTCATCGGCGTCGGGGCCGTCATAGCCATGGTCGCGGTCGGAAACGGGGCAAGCGCCCAAATGGAGGGAGTTATCTCGAGCATGGGGGCCAACATGATAGTCCTCCGTTCCGGCACGCAAACCACGAGCGGCGTACGCCAGGCCGCCGGAAGCAGGGAAAACATCACCATGTCGGACATCAGGGCGATTGAAGAGGAGTGCTGGTCTATCGCCAGGGTAGCGCCGCAGGTAAGCACAGGCGCGCAGCTCGTGTTCGAGAACCGTAACTGGCCCTCTCAGGTCATTGGGACAACACCAAGTTTTTTCGACATCCGTGAATTTCAGACACAAAATGGGCGTATTCTCGACGAAGACGACGTCAGGTCAGCCCTCAAGGTCGCCGTAATAGGCGAGACCGTCGCGCGTGAACTTTTTGGCCGCGCCGACCCCGTAGGGCAGAACATCCGTATCAGGAACATACTGTTCGAGGTCGTCGGGGTGCTTGCCCCCAAGGGACAGTCCGCAATGGGGCAGGACCAGGACGACACCGTGATCATTCCCGTCACCACGGCACAGCGCCGCCTGGCACGCAGCGCCATGCTCGACACCGTCGGGATGGCCTTCATACAGGCCAGGGACACCAGCATGATGGACAGCGCCATCGCGGAGGTGCGCGGGCTGTTGAGGCAGCGCCACCGTCTGACGCCGGACAGGGAGGACACCTTCACCCTGCAAAACCTGACGCAAATGCTCGACACAATGGCCCAGACGACGCGGGTCATGTCCCTCCTGCTGGGAACCGTGGCGTCTATCTCCCTTCTGGTCGGGGGAATCGGGATCATGAACATCATGCTGGTCTCCGTCACGGAACGCACGCGGGAAATAGGCATACGCATGGCGATAGGCGCGCGCAAGGGCGACATACGGGTTCAGTTCCTGCTGGAAGCCATGCTCCTCTCCCTCATAGGCGGCTGCGTGGGCATACTCATCGGCATGGGAGCGTCGGCGGCGGTGACGGAGTTCCTGAAATGGCCCACCCACGTTTCGGGAGGGGCGGTGGCGCTTGCGGCCGGATTCTCCTGCTTCGTCGGGGTGTTCTTCGGGTTCTACCCCGCCTGGAAAGCCTCCCTGCTGCGCCCTATAGACGCCCTGCGCTTCGAGTGAGCCGAGTGAGGCAAATAAATCATGGACATAAAACGGCGCTTGTTTTTCTCGAACATCCTGATGATAGTGATACCGCTGGTGATCAGTCTGGCCGTATTCTTCGGGGGCCTGCATTTCTACGCGCTGCTGACCGGGCTGAACGAAGAACAGCCGGGAGAAAGACGCAGGAACAGAGAACTCTACTTCATGGAAGCGCTGGACGAAGCGAGGGCTATGGCCGAAAAATGGCAAAATGTTTCATCCTCCGCGATAATGGAGGACGTGGCGGGCTTCAACGGCAAACACGCCGATGGCAGGCTGCTTTTGGCCGTATATAAGGACAACGTCCCCTTCGCCGGGACGCCTCCGTGGAGAGGCTCCTCAGTCGGACAGGCTCTGGAAATGACGGAACCGGCTTCTTTTTTCTCCAGAGCCACGTTTCAGACGATAGGCGATTACCGGATTGCCCTGAGCAGCGGCTCGCGCGTTGCAAGGTCGCCTCAAAACTATAAGGACATAATGAGAAAAGGGGCGGCCGTCTCGCTGATCTGTTCCGTGTTCATCATCCTGATCACCAACCGTTTTTTGACGCGGTTCGTGTTCAAAAGAATCGTGCACGGAATGGACACCCTCGCCCACGGCGTCTATCAGGTGCGCGACGGTAACCTGGATTTTCGGATAGACTACAGGGAAAACGACGAGTTCTCCCAAGTGTGCGGCGAATTCAACGAAATGGCGGCCAAGCTGCTGGAGTCCGTCGAAGCCAGGCGGAAGGACGAACGCAGCCGCAAGGAACTGATAGCCGGTATTTCGCACGACCTGCGCACCCCGCTGACCTCTATAAAGGCCTACGTGGAAGGGCTGGAACAGGGCGTCGCCGCCACGCCGGAGGCCAGGGAGCGTTACATGGGCACGATAAAGAACAAAACCGCCGACCTTGAGCACATCATAGACAACCTCTTCCTTTTCTCCAAGCTGGACACGGGGGAGTTCCCATATGACATCGAGCGCGTGGATCTGGCGGCCGCGGTCTCCGAAATCGTGGACGCCCTGAAAGAAGAGTACGGGAACAGGGGGCTTGACATATCGCCCGCCCGCGCAAGCGGACGGGTGTACGCGGATATCGACGTCGCGCAGATGCGCTGCGTCATTATCAATATCTTCGAGAACAGCGTAAAATATAAGGACAAGGCGCGCGGCAAAATCAGCGTGTCGATATCCGAAGAAAAGGGAACCGCGTCCCTGATCATATCGGACGACGGGCCGGGAGTTCCCGAGGAGGCGCTTCCCAAGCTGTTCGACGTTTTCTACAGAAGCGACGAGTCGCGGAACAACCCCGGACAGGGCAGCGGGCTGGGGCTGGCCATCGCGGCGAAGATGGCGGAGGGGTTCGGAGGCTCGATAAAGGCCGCCAACGTTCCCGAAGGCGGTTTGTCCATAAAAATGACGTTCCCTGGGAGTGACCCGAAACAGCGAAATGGAAAAGAAAAAAATTCTCATAGTTGAAGACGACGTATCCATAGCCGAGATTGAGCGCGATTTTTTGGAGATCAACGGCTTTGAAGCGGTGGTCGCCGCGAACGGCCTGGAAGGGCTTCGTGAGGCTGCCGGGGGAGCGTACGACCTGATTCTTCTCGACGTCATGCTGCCTGGGCTCAACGGGTACGAGATAGCCAAAAGGCTGCGGGGCGAGCCGCATAACCTGAACATCCCCATATTGATGGTGACCGCTAAGACGGAGGACGCGGATAAAATACGCGGCCTCGGCCTTGGCGCGGACGACTACATATCAAAGCCGTTTTCCCCGACGGAACTGGTGGCGAGAGTTAAGGCGAACATCGCCCAGTACGAAAGGCTTTTTGCGGCGGCCACCGCCGGACAGGGGAAGGGAGATGAAGTCGTCGCCGGCGACGTCAGGATAAACGTGAAAGAGCGCCTGGTTTACGTAAACGGCAAAGAAACAGACCTCAAAAACAAGGAATACGAGCTCCTGCTGTTCCTGGTCACAAACCCCGGGATTATATTCGGCAAGGAGACGCTTTACGAGAGTATCTGGGGAATGGACGCCCTCGGCGACTCGGCGACGGTAGCCGTGCATATCAACAGGCTGCGCGAAAAAATCGAACGCGAGCCCTCCGAGCCGGACCACATCCAAACCGTGCGCGGCGTGGGCTACAGGTTCAGGATTGTTTCGCCGGGATGAATTTTTTATATCTGATCAAGAAATGTGTTTACGCCTGAATTGTTCGCACACGGACATAATATCGATAGAGGCCCAAGATTTTTGACCGAGTTCATATCCTGAGCCCTTAAAGCCGGCTTGTACGCATTTTATACCTTTTCGATCAAGGTATTCTATGACGGGAACGAAATCTTTGTCGGAAGAAGCTAAGATACCCAAATCATAGAGCCCCTCCCATGCGTTTTGTACCATTAGCGTCACTATAGCAGTGTCGACGCCTTTTTCCTTGTACCCCAACATAGGGCTTCCACAAGACGGGCACGTAGATATTTCATGGTGAGACGGCCCGGTACATATAGGTCCACTTTCGAGTTTACGCCGGGGCAAAAACCAAGTTTTGAGACCAGGAACTCTGGAAAGTGTCGATTTTACCCAAGGACGCAATTTGGAATCGTTTGGGCCATAAGAGCCGACAACGTGGCAATGCTGATACTGAAAGTCACTGCCTGACAAACCTTCAATGGCTTTCAGCGAATTCATCAAAGTTTCAGGTACTTTAAACCAGTTGATCAAAAAATTTTTGCCGTCGGGCATAATGATCTTTTCCAGAGGAAGGGAAAAATTCCAGAAATCAATAAAAATCATGACCTTATATGCGGGCATGACGGAACCTCCTTAAAATTAAGGAAACTATCATAAATGCGATGGCTCCTTAAAAAATAAAATAGGTCGAAAGCACATTTCTCCGCTATACCGGAGGGCAATCGACCGAGTTTTAATATAGGATTTATTTTAATCTCCGGTAGGAATATGTCAAGTGTGTTGTGTACGGGAATGACAAAGGCTTACTTATCCGAAACGGCAGGGCGGGGCGGAAAAATGCCCCGCTATTTTTTTGCGTGTGTCAATTACGTCGGTTTTGGCGCCAATTACGACAACTCTCTTGATTTCGGATTTATTTTAAGCGAAACTAATGGCGGCGTGCTGCAATATCGCCGAAAAATTTATTGAGAGGGGATGTCAAGAGCAATGAGAGAATACAAGAGGGACGTTTATTTGAAAATGGCGGTAAGGAGATGCATATTCTTATTTTTTACCGTACTGATGGCGGTCAGCCTCACCGCTTGCGCGGCGGAGACAGGAGAACTTTCGGAGCATACCGGCACGTTCCCATACGCTTTTACAGCCAAGGATTTATATGAAAACGACGTTACCGAACAGTCGCTTGGCGAGAAAGAAATATTCTTTGTACATCTCTGGGCTACATGGTGTCCTCCATGTCTTGTCGAGATGCCCGATATTGGGAAAATTGCGGAAAAATACGCCGACCGCGTGGGGTTTATCGGTTTGCTTGTTGATTATGACAGCAACCGCCAGGGCGCGATAAAAATTAAAGAATCCGCCGGTGTGACGTTTGTGAATATCGACGCCGACACAAAAGGACTCGAAAACGTGTTGGCCATGCTTAATTCGGGTTATGTGCCGACGACGGTTATTTTAAACAGGGACGGTGAGATAATTGGGGACGCGATTATCGGGGCAAGAGGGGCGGGGTACGGAGCGTACCTGGACAGCGCGCTGGATTAAGCCGGCCGTTCTTATCACAGGCGCGGCGTTATCCGCGTGGGGAATATGGAAGGGCGAGCTGACCGTTATTTTGCAAAAAGCGGTTGTGGTTTGTCTGGAATGTATCGGCATCGGTTAAATTTATGAAATTTATGCCGGCAGTCCCCAAACGTATAATCGCGCAGTTTTTATTTTTTTTTCTGCAAAATCCGTACCTGAATAACTTTTTCACCGGGAAGATATATCAGGGCAAATTAAAAATGGTTTGCACCCCCGGTCTTAATTGTTATTCCTGTCCGGCGGCGGTGACTTCCTGCCCCATCGGAACCATGCAGAATTTTCTCGCGGGAACGACCCGCAGTATCAGCCTGTTTGTAACGGGCTTTTTGCTCTCGGTAAGCGTTGTTTTCGGGCGGTTTATCTGCGGTTATGTCTGTCCTATGGGGTTGCTGCAGGATTTGTTATATAAAATAAAATCGCCGAAATTAATTTTACGCTTGCGCTACGCCAGATACATAAAATATATCGTTCTCGTTTTGTTTGTGCTGATTTTGCCTTTTGCCGTAAGGCATGAGTTGTCGGGTTTGGGAGAGTTTTGGTTCTGTAAATATATCTGCCCGTCGGGGACAATATTCGGCGCGATACCGCTGCTGACGGCCAATGATTTCCTGCGCGGGTTTATCGGTGTGCGATTTTTTTTAAAAGCTTCGATCGCGCTTGCATTAACAGGAGCGGAAGTATTCGTGTACCGTTTCTTCTGCAGAACGCTTTGCCCGTTAGGGGCGGTTTATTCTTTATTTAACCCGATCGCTTATTTTAAAATGCATCACGATAAAACAAAATGCACAGACTGCGGAATCTGCGCCAAAGCCTGCGCCATTTGCATCAATCCGGTTACGCGGCCTAACTCGCCCGAATGTGTCCGTTGCGGGAAATGTATCGAGTCATGCCGTCCGCGGGCGTTAAGCTAT
>WRKN01000109.1 GCA_009778055.1 Synergistaceae bacterium | reverse complement strand
AAAAACTTCGCTGGACGCTTCCCGAGCTTTCGCGTTCCGCCGGATTCAAACTGGCGGGGGCGCGGCATCCTCTTTTGAAGGAGGCGGCCGTTCCGGTGGACGTCTCCTGCGGGGGCGCGTTTACGTCGCTTGTCATCACAGGTCCCAACACGGGCGGCAAGACCGTTGTGCTGAAAACGGCCGCTCTATGCGTTGCTATGGCGTGGTGCGGGCTGCCTGTCCCCGCCCGCGACGGCTCGTCGGTCGGCAATATCGACGCGGTGTACGCGGACATCGGGGACGAGCAGAGTATAGAGCAGAACCTTTCGACTTTCAGCGCGCACCTGAAGAACATCGTTGAGATACTGAAATCGGCGACGCCGAAATCCCTGGTGCTGCTGGATGAACTCGGAGCGGGGACGGACCCCCATGAGGGAGCCGCCCTGGGGGTTGCCATTCTGGAGGCACTGAGGGACAACCGAACCCTCACGATAGCGTCCACGCACCACAGCCCGATAAAGCAATACGCGCTGACCACGCCCGGAGTGGAAACCGCCGGCATGGAATTCGACACGGATACCCTGGCGCCCACGTTCCGCCTTTTAATGGGCGTGCCCGGCAGGAGTAACGCGCTTTTGACGGCCAAACGGTGGGGTATGCCGGAAAAAATCATCGCCCAGGCCCGCGTGTTCCTGAAAGAGCGCGACGTCTCCGCCGAGGAGCTGATGGAGCGGCTCAACGAGCGCAAAGCGGCCCTGGACGGCATGGAGCGCCGGATAGAGTCCGACCGGGCCGAACTGGCGCGGCTGAAAAAAAATTACGAGGACAGAACTGCCGAGCTTGAGTTCCAAAAGGATAAAATACTTTTGGCGGCGGACAAGCGCGCCTCGGAGCTGATATCGGAGGCCGAATCCGTCTCGCGCGACATGATAAAGAGGCTGGACGAGGCGGCGAAATCGGCCGCTCACAGAGAACTTGGGGCAAAACGCGCGGACGTTCAGAAGATACGCAAGGGGTTGGAGGCGCGTAACGCCAAACGCCTCGCCCGCGAACTGGACAGCAGGCCGGAAGCCTTCGTGCCGAAAGAAGGTGTTACGGTGCGGGTGGCGGGCAGCGACGTAGTCGGCGTCGTCGAGTACGTAAAAAACGGCCGCGCCAGGCTAATAGCAGGTTCCATGCACATGGAAGTCCCTGTCGAGCGGCTTCTGGAGACCCAAAGAACCGCGAAAACAGCCGTTCCTCCCACGGACACGTCTTTTGTCAAAATGCGCGAAAGCGTGCCGGGTTCGCTGATGGTTCGGGGCATGAACGTGGACGAGGCTTTGCCCCTGACGGAAACGTACCTGGACAGAGCTTACAGGGCCGGGCACTCCAGTGTCGTGGTAATACACGGCCGCGGCGAGGGCATACTGCGGCGGGAGGTTCACGCGCTGTGCGCCGCGCTGAGGTACGTTTCCGCCTACCGCCTCGGCGGGGCGGGCGAGGGCGGATACGGAGCGACAATAGTGGAGTTCGGAAGGCGCTGACAATGATTGAAAACATGAAAAAACTGCCGGCCTGGCTGGCGGATATGTTCAAAGTCGAAGTGGTGTGGATCGAAAAGGATCACGGGGATTGGGTAAAGCGGAGGCGTTATCACCCGGCCGCGAAGCTGACGGCGCTTGTGTGTTTTTTGTTTCTGGTTTTCTCGTGGGGACGGTATTTGTTGCGTGAACCCGAAGCGCCGGATACGGAGGCGGAGACGCCGTACGAGGTTTCATCGGAGCCGCCCGAAGCTGAATTTCCGCAGCGGCTGAGGATGACCGACTTCCCCCACAGGCCCGCGTACCCCGGCCCGATCCCGGATGAGCTGGAGATAGCGGAGGACGAGTACTGGGTCAGGGTCAGCAAAGGCAACTACAGGCTGTACCTGTACAGGGGGCGGGGCGTGGAGAAATCCTACGAAATCGCCGTCGGAAGAAATTCCGGCGACAAGGAGCGGGTGGGGGACAACAGGACGCCTACCGGAGCCTTTACGGTGCAGTCCATAGAGGACTCCCGTTCCTGGACTTTCGACTTCAAGGACGGCAAAGGCCCGACCAGAGGCGCTTACGGCCCGTGGTTCATCCGTCTACGCACGAGGTGGAGGGGTATAGGCATCCACGGCACTCACGACCCGGATTCACTGGGGACGATGATATCGGAGGGGTGCGTCAGAATGCACAACTCCGAGCTGGAGGAGTTGAAGCAGTTCGCCAGAATCAACATGAAGGTGGTAATAGAGGAGTAGTAATTAGTAAGCCCGGTCCGTACCTCAATCTTAAGGAGGAGAGTTTCAGATGATTTTCCTTGACTTTGATCTTGGACAAAGGAAAAGAGGCGAGATTGTTGAAGTCACCCTTACGGGCGGAGCCAATGTGCAGCTTATGGACGTCGCAAACTTATCCAACTATAAAGTCAATAAAAAGTGCCGTTTCTACGGCGGGCTGGCCACACGGTCACCCTACCGCCTCGCAGTCCCGGAAGCGGGATTGTGGCATGTTATCATCGACACGCGGGGGCTTGGAAACACCACCGTCGCAACTGTAAAAACGTTGTCCGACTCCAAGCAGATATTCGGCAAGAAATATACAAAGGACGACTGATATAATTGCGCCCGTATCGGAGGTGTCCGCAATAAAGCCGATAATATATTCCATTCCCGACGAAGCCACGGAGAAGCTGTTGTCCGCGGCAGGCAGCGCGGACTTGAAGGAAGTGACCCGGCTCATACAGGACGGCGCGGACGTCAGCGCCGTTGTCATGGAAGATGAGTTATGGCAGGGATGGACGCCTTTGATGTTCGCCGCCAAAAGCAATAAAAACCCTGATGTTTTGCGGGCCCTTATAGATAAAGGCGCGAATGTCAACGCTTTTAACGAGAGCGGATGGACTCCTTTAATGTCCGCCGCTCTTACAAATCCCAATCCTGAAGTCCTGCGCGTTTTGATGGATAAGGGCGCGGACGTCAACGCCGTTGACAAGTACGGAATGACTCCTCTGATGTATGCCGCGTCAAATAACTCAAATCTTGATGTTTTGCGGGCCTTGGTTTACAAGGGCGCGGAAATCAACGCCTTTGTCAAAGACGAGGGGCTTTTTCCGGGGCAGACCGCCTTGATGTTTGTCGCCGAGAAAAACTCGGATACCGACGTTTTGAGATTCCTGACAGGTAAGGGCGCGGACGTCAACACCGCCGACAAACACGGAAAGACTCCGTTGATGTTTGCCGCTGAGAAAAACTCAAACCCTGATGTTTTGCGGGTCTTAATCAATAAGGGAGCGGACGTCAACGCCGCTGACAAGTACGGAAAGACCCCGCTGATGTTCGCCGCCGGGAAAAACTCAAACCCTGACGTCCTGCCGGTTTTGCTCGGCAAGGGCGCGGACGCGGCCATTAAGGATACAAACGGCAAAAAGGCGCTCGATTACGCGGAAGAAAACGAAGCGCTGAAAGAAACAAGCGCCTACAGCCTTCTTAAAGAAAAAACTCTTTCCGCGAGGCCGTCTCTCAAGCGGCTGTTTGGTTAGATTTAATTTAATTAAATCTCTGATATTACTTCATGATATAATCCCGAAACTGCCGGTCTTTATCGCAGATATGGTCAACCCACCATTTTTTAAGAAAATCCATGAACTGAAAGGAGTCTTTATTCAGGATACTTTTTTTCCCGGACTGCTGCAGCTCGTCTATCAGTTCTTTGTGCAGCAGATGATGCCTGTCTATGCCGGGGAAGCCGCATTTATCGATAAATTCTTCTTCTATCTCAAAATGGATGCGCGTGTAATCCAAGACCATGTTCGCTATCGGCGTAAGCATACTTTCGCCATGTTTATGCTGCATTCCGAAGAAAAGGGAATTGATAGTGGAGACAATCCCTCGGTGCTGCTCGTCTACAACGGGTATTCCCAGTTCATATTCAGGTTTCCATACGATGAGAATGTTGTGCTGCAGCATATTATTGGGAATTGCTTTCGCGTTTTCTCCGCCAGGCATGTTCTTTTTCACGTGTCAGTCCTCCTCACCGGGAAAGCCGGGAAAGATGTAAAGCATGTCTCTTTCATGACCCAAGTTTATCACTATTTTTTGGAAATTTCCTCTAAAATAAACTTCGAGTATTTGAATAGTAGGAGGTGGATGGCGGCGATGAGAATTGAACAACACCCCATTTTGGATTTTCAGCGGGGGGAAAAAATCGTCTTTTTCTTTAACGGGCAGGAGATGGAAGGCTACGCCAACGAAACCATAGCGGGGGCCCTTCACGCCGCGGGCGTGCGGGAATTGTCTCACAGCCCCGAGCTGCGCCGGCCGCGCGGGCTTTTTTGCGCTATAGGCAACTGCTCATCCTGTTTTATGGTCGTTGACGGGCAGCCCAACGTCCGGGTCTGCGTCGAAAAGGTTCGCCCTGGAGTCCGAGTGGAGTCGCAGCGAGGCAAGGGGGACTTAATATAATGAAAGAAATGGGGAAAATGAGAAAAACGGAAGTTTTGATCATCGGCGGCGGCCCCGCCGGTCTCTGCGCCGCTCAGGCGGCTTCTTCCCTGGGAGCTTCCGTCCTGGTCTGCGAGCGGGACGAATTTCCCGGCGGCCAGCTCGTCAAGCAGACCCATAAATTTTTCGGATCTAAAAAGCAATACGCCGGACACAGAGGAATCGCCATCGCCGATTTTCTCAGAGAAGAACTCTCCGCCGCCCCGGCCGGCCCAAAAATTGAGCTCATGCCGAAGACAACCGTCGTCGGCATTTACGAGGACGGCCTTGTGCTGGCGGAAAGAAATGAAGAAATCATCAAGATAGACCCGCAAAAAATCATAATCGCCACCGGCGCGGCGGAGGACTTTTTACCGTTTCCGGGCAACGACCTGCCGGGCGTTTACGGGGCGGGGGCCGTGCAGACCCTGATGAACGTGGAGGGAATCGTGCCGGGAAAGCGGGTGCTGATGGTCGGGGCCAGCAACATCGGCCTTATCGTTTCCTACCAGCTTTCCCAGATTGGCGTCGAGGTGGCCGCCGTAATCAGGAGGTCTCCCACGATAGGCGGCTATCTGGTGCACGCCTCCAAAATCCGGCGGGCGGGCATACCCATCCGCACCCGGCACACCATCAAGAAAGCCTATGGCGGCGGCAAGGTCGAGGGCGCGGTCATCTACCGGGTGGACGAAAACAGGAAGCCCGTCCCCGGCTCGGAGGAAGACGTCAAATGCGACGTCATCTGTCTGGCCGTGGGGCTGTCCCCGCTTACCGAACTCTGCTGGCAGGCCGGCTGCAAAATGGCCTATATCCCCGAACTGTCCGGCCACGTCCCCGTGATTGACAGATACATGGCGGCGACAAATCCCAAAGTGTACGTCGCGGGCGACGCGGCAGGCGTGGAGGAGGCGTCCTCGGCCATGGTCGAGGGCCGCCTGGCGGGTTATTCCGCCGCCCTCAGCCTGGGATACGGCAAAAGTACGGCTCCCGGATTGCAGGCGGAGGCCGCCGCCGAGCTGGAGGAACTGAGGGCCGGTCCCGTGGGGGCACAGATTCGCGAAGGCATGAGGAAAATGGAAAAACTCAAGGTGAGTTCCGGCGAAGGAGGACATCCATAATGCTGGCAGAGACGGGTATTCCGACGAAAGAAGATTTACTGGCCGTCACCCCGCCCGACGAACGTTTCGCCAAAGGGCCGGTGGTGGTCGTGGAGTGTTTTCAGGAGATACCGTGCGACCCTTGCGTGGACGCCTGCGCCGCCGGCGCCATAACCAAGGATAGGGACATCAACGATTTGCCCAGGGTGGATTTCGGCAGGTGCAACGGCTGTGGGGTGTGTATCGCTCAATGCCCCGGCCTGGCTATTTTCGTGGTGGACAGAACCTACAGCGCCGCCCAAGCCGTGGTGCGTATCCCCTACGAATATGTGCCGGTTCCTGAAAAGGGACAGTACGCCTGCGGGTTGAACCGCGCGGGGGAGGAAATGGGCTGGTTTGAGGTGGTGCGGCGCATTTCTGACGGAAAAAACAAAACCGCCGTCCTGTGGCTGGCCGTACCCCAGGATTTGGCCATGGAAGTGCGTAACATCCGCGCGGGAGGGTTCAGGAACAATGGTTGAGCATGACGACACAATCGTTTGCCGCTGCGAGGACATCACCCTGGCCGAGGTCAGGAAGGCCATCGCCGACGGCTGGCGTACTATAGACGAGATCAAGAGAGTTACCAGAGCCGGAATGGGGCCGTGCCAGGGACGCGCCTGCCGGATGCTGATCGCCCGGGAGCTTTCCAGCCACTGCAAGATTCCTATGGAGGAAGTCCTTATGCCGGCTTTCCGCCCTCTGATAAAGCCGGTCAGGCTGGGCAGCTTTATCAAAGAAGATGGGAGTGGGGGGCAATGAAAAAAGCCTACGACGTGGTGATTATAGGCGGGGGAATCACCGGCTGCGCCCTGGCTTTCGAGCTGGCCAAGAGGGGGCGGAAGGACGTTCTGGTGATCGAAAGGGAATATCTCACCTCCGGGGCCACGGGCCGCTGCGGTGCGGGTATCCGCCAGCAGTGGGGGACGGAGCTGAACGCCACCCTGGCCCGGGACTCTATCCGCATTTTCGAGCGCCTGGAGGAATACACGGGCTACAGCGGAAACTGCGGGCTAAACCAGGGGGGCTACCTGATAGTCGCCTACACCGAGGGAGAGTGGACGCAGTTCCTGAAGAACGTCCAGTTACAGCGCGGCCTGGGTATTCCGGTGGAGGTGCTCGATCCTGAGGGCGCCAGGGAAATCGTCCCTCATTTGAACACGGAGGGCCTGTACGGGGCTACTTTCTGCGCCACGGACGGCCACGCCGACCCCTTCCACTGCACCTTTGCCTATGCCAGAGCGGCGGAGCGCCTGGGGGTGGAGTTCGCGACATATACCGAGGTAACGGGGCTGAAAACGGCCGGCGGTAAAATCGCCGGTGTCGAGACCACCAGAGGCTATGTGGAAGCGCGCGCCGTGGTCAACGCCGCCGGCGGCGAAGCCGGAATCATCGCCAAAATGGCGGGCGCGGACGTGCCCATCGCTCCCGAGCGACACCAGATATTGATAACCGAGCCGGTCAACCACGTTCAAGACCCCATGGTGATCTCCTTCCACTACCATGTTTACTGCCAGCAGACGCCTCACGGCAGCTTTATCATGGGGATAGGGGATCCCGCGGAGCCTGTCGGCTTCAACATCAAATCAAGCTGGAAGTTCATGGAGGACTGCGCCGCGCAGGTGACTCACGTCCTGCCCATGCTGAAAAACATCCGCGTGGTACGTCAATGGGGCGGCCTTTACGACATGAGCCCGGACCGCAACCCCATCATCGATGAAATGGAGGGCGTCGCGGGCCTGTATACCGTCGCCGGTTTCAGCGGTCACGGCTTCATGGTGGCCCCCAAGACCGCCGTCATCATCGCTCAGAAGCTGACCGGCGAAACCCCCGACATCGACGTGCGCCTCTTCAGCGCCAAACGCTACGAGACGGGAGAACTCCTGCGTGAACCGTCTGTCGTGTAACATACGGGGCACTTTAACAGCTTATTATTTCCTCAGGGGGGATTAGATGTTCAGTAAGTTGATCATGGCGGCCGGATTTATATTTAGCGTGCTCGACGTTCTTCATCCAAGCGTGGTCTTGGCTTCCGGCGTAATCTTTGAAGTGGGCGCGGACATGCCGGCCGTGCTGACCGAGGAGCGTCAAAGCGTAATCGTCAGAGCCCTGGTTCGTCCGGGCGATGGAGTTGTAAGAAAACGGATTCCTCTGGCGGTGGCGCTGGTGCTCGACAAGTCGGGCTCCATGCTTTCCGAAAACAGGATCGAAAACGCGAAGATAGGGGCCATGAAGGGCCTGGAGAGACTGGGCGCCGGGGATGTGGCCACGCTGATCGTCTATGACTACGAGGCTTCGGTGATAGTTACGCCCATGCCGGCCTCGGAAAAGAACGTTTTTTTCAGGCCAATATCAGGCATCAGCGCGGGCGGCTCCACCGCTCTTTACGACGGCGTGCGCCTCGGCGCGGAACAAATCCTCCCGTTCGTGAATGACGGCTATGTGGCGCGCATAATCCTGCTGTCTGACGGAATAGCAAACGTGGGGCCATCTTCGACCTGGGAACTGGCAAGGTTCGGCCGGGCTTTGGCGGAGCAGGAAATGACCATCACCACCATAGGGCTGGGGTTGGATTACAACGAGGATCTGATGACGGCCCTAGCCGCCGAGAGTGGAGGCAACGCGTACTTTGCCAGAAACGCGGAATCGCTTTCCGATATATTTACACGGGACATGATGGACGCCACCA
>WRKN01000108.1 GCA_009778055.1 Synergistaceae bacterium | reverse complement strand
TCAGTTCCAGTTTTGCTTTCGTCATATTTGTGTGGGATTTTTTTGTAAATCAGTGCAAGGCGTACACCCTCATTCGCAAAAGCAAGGGCTGTTGTCGCGCCTATACCCTGCGGATTATTCGCGCCTGTAATTATGGCTATTCTGTTGTGCAGTCCTAATTCCATAATATGGTGGCCTCACGTTTACTCAGATAGGCTTTATGTTACTACTTTTGTTTGATAAAGTAAAATTACTCTCTATTAGATACTATACTTTAATGCGGCGGCGGTGTACGTCCGAAACAATATACGGATGAGGTGTGTCCGTAAATCTTTATAGGGGTGACTAAAAATGCAAATAAGCAATTTGGCCGGGGTTTCAGCGTTTAACTCAAATTTGCATACACATTCGGCAAAAACAGTACAAAGCGTTCCATTGCCTAAATTTGTTGATTATATTGGTGGGGGCCTTAATGTTGTTTTGACAAAAACCGAGGCAACCAGAAGTGATGAAGAAATTTTGAATGATGTTATTGAAGTAGCAAAAAAATGCGCGCAGGGAATTAAAGGGACAACAGTA
Organism: Synergistaceae bacterium; assembly: GCA_009778055.1. Lineage (GTDB taxonomy): Bacteria > Synergistota > Synergistia > Synergistales > Aminobacteriaceae > WRKN01. The sequence goes on along the minus strand of WRKN01000108.1, from coordinate 7,806 downwards.
CCGGGACACATGCCGCCGTCGCTGAAAGAAGAATTTAATAAACTATGGGGGGAATATGTGTCTCCATATTCCCCAGACAGGCAAGCCATATTTACCAAGGGGCTTGAAAGTACACAAAATGAAATAAAAAGCAGAATATCTAAACCTATTCTTGATACTTCGCTTCTAACAATACTTCTGGGAAAAAACAAAGTAAATGCGAGCTTTTGGTTCAGCCCGAATGATAAGCGTACAGTTGAAGTTGACTATATGCAATTTTTTGACGAAAACGGTGAACAAATAGGAGGTTACCAGCGGAATTTAGGCGGGTGGAATATAACCCTTACAGAAGTAGAAAGAGCAAGAATCAGTGAAGTTTCAGCATTATTTCGAGATACATTGAACGCAGAAATAGCCAATAGATCGCGTGAAACCGCTACAAACGCAAATTCAAATGTATCGTATCAACAAAACCAAGCCGCGCAGACCACAACCGCACAGCAGGCAATCAGCCGTTATGAGCAAATGCAAAATGCCGGAAGGTAATGGGGTATATTTTTTGCTCCCTGTGAACGATCACGATATAAGTCCAGTCGGCTTGATAACGCCTATCTCCACTTCTGTAAGTATATTATTGCGGTAATACAACGGGCCGGTGGTGACCGCCGCATTGTTTTTGATTTTTTCCGCGCCGGACTCTAACTCAAGTGTAATACTTCCGCTAACGTCTATTTCTATTGAACGCCCCGTAAAGTAAAAGGGGTCGTCAGTAACCCCGTCTTTATGCAATAGGGGTGACGGCCACTATAGATGTGAAGATATAAAACCCGCTTCACGACTAAGCGGGTAGTTTTTCATTATTGTATAGCAAAAAAATTAAGCGACGATGTCTAACTTTATCTCCATCGGCGGTTTCTGTTTGTAAGTTTCTGAGTACATGTTTATGTCCATGTTAACATCAACTGGTTTTAGGGACCCAGCGCTTATGTCCATAATTGTGCCCAAACCTTTCGCATAATCCTCGGGGCTTACGACTTTTCTGACGTTTCTGGAAGCAACGATCCTGTCCGGAATTCCATACGTATCATTTTCGCCGAAGTAAAAGAATTCGGGAAGGTTGGGTTCAATAGGAGAAGGGCTTGTCATGCTCAATAAAGTCGCATTACTTCCAAAAGCAATTCTCTTAAACACAGCTTTTGCCGTCTCGTATATACCCCGTCGTGTATCTATTGGCTCGCCTGAAGCCTTGGACTGCTGATAAGAACTGACAGTCTTTGTGTAGTTATCGCGCAGCTTTCGGACAGCTTCGATATCCTCTTCCAAACGCTTGACTCCATCAGCGGCAGATTTAGCGTCCATGAGAATGATGGTATTGCCTCGCTCGAGTTGTTCGCGCACCGTTGGTATGAGACTGGCATTTACTATGCTTTCGTCATCTATTACAGTCCACCGACCGCCTTCAATTTTCAATAGTGTCTCAGAATACGAAATTCCGTTCGATGAAGTAATAAAGACCCCCGTGGGTTCTTTGTCATAAACGAGTTCTTTGTCTACAATACCGAAAGGAACAAAAGCTTCCTTAACGTCCCACTTTTCCCCTCTCATAATACGATCCCGCGCGCGTCCAAGCAGAGTGGTGTCGTCCCCTCTTTCCCATGCTAAAGGGTTGCTCTTTTCGTCGAACAGGAGTTTGTAGAGCTTTTCATTCATTCGCCCCAACTCCGCATAGGAAATTGTTCCATCAACTTTAGCTTTATAATCAAATTCAACCACCATGAGTTCTTTTCTTAACTCTTCCATTTCAATTTGCATATTGATCCGGTCTAAGCCGGTGAGCTTTCCGTCCTGTGCGGCCGTCGCTAATTCGTGCATACGTGTCAAGATCGTTTCAGCTTCTGACAAGTATTTCTCTGTCGCAATCAGAACCGGATCGTTTACGCGGCTTCCGCTCAGTAGAGGCGCTTTATTAACGTCCAAACTGAGTTTCTTGCCTACGTCGGAAAGTAGCAAAGAATCATGAGCGGCCTTCCCCTGCGGTATAAGCGCCGGCGAAAAAGAGTTGCCCCGAACACCGGCAGACCCATTCAATGACGCAATTCTTGAAAAAAATTCATTCACTCCGTTGATTTGCATGTAAGAATCTCCTTGAAATCATGCTTTGTTTACGGTAAACGTAAAATGATATGGTGGCCTCACGTTTACTCAGACAGGCTTTATGTTACTACTTTTGTTTGATAAAGTAAAATTACTTGGAGGAAACCACTGCCTGTGGTACAATCTGCAAGAACTTAGATTTAGGGGGTATGCCTGTTATGAATGATATGTGGAAAAAAATAGTTGTGCTTGGCGTGGCTGCGGCGTTTATGGTGTTGCTGACGGGAGAAGCGTCCTTTGCCGGTCCTGCCGCCAGAACCGGTGATGTTATAGGGGTCATCGACTCGCAGATGATTGTGACCAAGCACCCAAAATTTGAAGAAACCGCCAGGCAGTTGCAGCAAGTCATGAGGCAAAAAGAGAACGAGGCCAGAACCGCCGTCGATTCAGAGCCTGACCAGGCAAAAAAAGCCCAGATTATGCAGACGAAGCGGATGGAAGCGGCCAGGGAAGAACAGCGCCTGATGGAGCCTATATATAAGGACTGCCAGGAGGCGGTGCGCGTCATAGCCAGGCAAAGAAACGTCACCATTGTGCTGGAAAAAGCCTCCGTTTACTTCGGCGGGGAAGATATAACGGACTATGTGGTGCAGCAGTTAAGCCGCGGCAAGTAAAAAATAAACTGGATTTGCCTCAATAAATTCAAAAGGCTGCGCCCAAGGCGCAGCCTTTTATGTGACCCGGAAAGGAAAGCCGCGATGAAACTATTCGTAACCGATATAGACGAAACTTTGTCTTTGGGAGAGAGCGTGTCCGACGAGGTGAAAGAGGCGTGCCTGCGCCTCAAAAACAGCGGCTGGGACATTATGATAGCGACCGGCCGCACCTTCGGGACGGCCAAAAACCACATAAAGGCGGCCTCCGCCACCCAGCCTGCAATAGTATACGACGGCAGCCGGATTATGGGGCTGAACGGCGAGGAAATCAGTTCTTCCTTATTGGACGCGTCCGACGTAAGCAAACTGCTCGACGCAATATGGGACATGCCGTTTGAAATCCAGATAGCCGGGGATGAAGAAATCTACTGCCGCGAAAGCGACGGGGAGACAGTGCGTTTTTACTCGCAGGCGGGGGTTCCGGTGCATTTCATCGACGCCCCCCGCGCGGTCGCGCCCATGTACCGCATAGGGCTTTGGATAAAGCCGGAAAAACTTCCCGCCGTTGAAAACGAGATGGTTAAACTATTCGGAGACGTCTTTGAGATAACCTCAGGCGGTGAGTCTTTCCTGGACATTCTGCCCAAGGGGGTCTCCAAGGGAAGCGCCCTGGAGCGTTTCGTTTCCGGGCTTCCGAAACGGCCCGATATCATAGTCGCGGCGGGGGATCACAATAACGACCTTGCCATGCTGCGGTACGCGGACTTCGCGGCCGCGCCGGGCAACGCCTCCCCGCCCGTCCTGTCCGCGGCGGATATCGTCATACCCAGGGCCGGCGAGCACGGATTATGCCTGCTTATCGACCACATACTATCGCCGGAATTTAGAGTCCGGCGTAACAGGGGCGGCTGCCTTTGATCGACATAAGGGGGCTGAAGCTGTCCTTCGGCGAAAAGGTTCTTCTGGGCGGCGTTGAGTTCCGCATAGCGGACAGGGATCGCGTGGGCCTCGTCGGAGACAACGGCGCGGGAAAAACTACCCTCCTGCGGCTGCTGATGGGCGAAATGGAGCCGGACGGAGGGGTGATCGAACGTCCCAGAAACCTGACAGCCGGGTACTTGCCACAGGATCTCGTTGAGCTGGAGGACATGCCCGTTATCGACTACCTCAAACGCCGCGTGGGCCTGTATGAAACGGAAAGCCGCCTGCGCGGCGTGGAACGCGACATGGCGGAGGCGGGCGGAAAATCTCTGGCGCCGCTTCTGGCCGAACACAGCCGCCTGGAACGCCGGTTTGAGCACCTGGGAGGGTTCGAGTTCGAGGCGTCGGCCCGAAAGGTGCTTCAAGGGCTGGGGTTCTCGCCCGGCGACGCGGAACGAAGCTGCGCGGAGTTCTCAGGAGGCTGGAAGATGCGCGTTACGCTTGCCGCCCTGCTCCTGTCCCAGCCCGACGTGATGTTTCTCGACGAGCCGACCAACCACCTGGACACCGAGAGCATGGAGTGGCTGGAAAGCTGGCTGCGCGGCTACCGGGGCGCGGTGGTGGCCGTGTCGCACGACCGCCGTTTTCTCGGCAACATGACGGAGCGCATCGCCGAGCTGGCGAGGGGAAAGCTGACCGCGTACCCCTGGAGCTACGAGCGTTATCTTGTGGAAAAAGAGGGCGCGAGAGAGCGGCTGGAGAAGGCCGTTCAGGAGCAGCAGAGCCGCGTGGAGCAGATAGAGCGTTTTATATCGCGTTTTCGTTATAAATCCTCCAAAGCGGCCCAGGTGCAAAGCCGCATAAAACAGCTCGAAAAAATGGAAATGTACGAACTCGAAGGCCCGTCGAAGACGGTGCGCTTCCGTATTCCCGAAGCGCCGGACAGCGGATGGAACACCCTGGCGGCCGACAATCTTTCCAAAAGCTACGGCGGCAGCGCCGTTTTTGAGAACGTGACGTTTTCGCTGAACAGAGGCGAACGCGTGGCCCTCGTGGGCGTGAACGGCGCGGGGAAATCCACTCTGATGCGCCTGTTGAGCGGCGCGGAAACGCCCTCCCAAGGGGCCGTCCGCCTGGGATACAACGTCAAACGCGCGTTTTACTCGCAGGAAAGCGCCCAGAACGTCAGCTATTCGCGCACCGTGTGGGAGGAGGCGCTGCAAACCCCCTCGAAACTTACCGAGCCGGGAAAACGCAGCCTTCTGGGCGCGTTTCTGTTTTCCGGCGCGGACGTTCAAAAACCGGTTTCCGTGCTGTCCGGCGGAGAGAAAGCCAGGCTGGCGCTGTTCAAACTCATGCTGGCGGAGTCGAATTTTTTAATTTTAGACGAACCCACGAACCATTTGGACATGAACACCAAGGAATTATTTCAGAAAGCGCTGTTACAATATAAGGGAACGCTTCTGATCGTTTCGCACGACCGCCACTTTCTGGACGAACTGGCCGAGCGGGTGCTGGAGATTCGCAAAGGGCGGATGATAGACTATCCGGGCAACTACTCCTGGTTCCTGGAAAAACGGGAATCCATGGGGTACGAGTCCGACGAAATCCCCAGGAAACGTGACGCGAAAAAGGACGGACAGCGCGAGCGCGCGGCTCAGGACAAGCGCGCGCTCAAGAAGGAAATAGCGTCCATAGAGTCCGGCATCGAAAAAGGCGAACAGCGGCGGGACGAGATAGACTCCCTCCTGTGCGCGCCCGACACCTTGAGCGACTCCGCCCGCGTGCAATCGCTGATGAAGGAGCGAAGCGAGCTCGAGCGCGGCATAGCCGAAGATTACGCGAAATGGGAAGAGAGGATGGCATTGATATGAAAGAATCAAAAAAATACCGGCTGTTGGCGACCGACCTGGACGAAACTATTTTGAGTCCGGAACCGGTTCTTTCCGAGTACGCGGTAAGCGTCCTGCGCGCCATAGAAGAAATGGGCGTGAAGGTGGTCATATGCACAGGGCGCGCTTACGCGGGCGCTCTTTTATACCTGAAGCAAATAGGTCTTAACAACCCCGGTATATTCTGCAACGGAGCACAGGTTCGCGGTTCTCTGGATGGCAGCGTACTCCACGAGTGCCCGCTGCCGATTGAAGACGCCAGGCTGGCCATACGCCTCGGGGAGGAAACGGGAGGACATCCGAGAGTTTATATGGATGACCGAATCTACGTCTCGAGCATAACCGAGGAAGACAAAACAGTTTCCAGCGTGACGCACATTAAGTTTGAGGCCGTCGGCGACCTTTGCTCGTTCCTGGACAGGCCCCCGTTGAAGATGATCAATTATATGAAAGACCCCGAACTTGTGCCGGTTCTTCTCGAAAAAAACGAACGCGTCCTCCAGGGCAGGCTTTATATAACCCAGAGCATGTGGAGAAGCACTTCGATATTTGTGGAGTACATGAACGTCTCCGCCACCAAAGGCAACGGATTGAAAAAAATTGCCGATATGTGGGGGATTTCCAAAGACGAGATCATCGTGGCCGGCGATTACCTGAACGACCTGACCATGTTCGCGGAGGCCGGATTCTCGATAGCTCCGCAAAACGCGCACCCCTCAGTCCGGGAGGCGGCGTCCGTCGTATGCCTGAGCAACGCCGAAGACGGTGTCGCCAAAAAATTCGCCGAAATTTTCTTAAGCTGAGCTGAGCTGAGCTGGGGAGAGGAACAAAATGCCGCAAGCGAAAGGAGCGGAGGTTATGACGGACTTTCAGTTCAAGGCTTTAATGGCCATGGTTCTTGAAATTATGGACAGGAGCAATGACTTGGCCGACGCAAGGAAAGCAATCGTTAAGCTGACCGGCGACATGGGAAAAACCACGGAAAAAGAAGACAAGGAGGTTTCTTTATGACTTCATCACCCCAACTGAGCTATTACCGCCCGTCGGGGGCCGCGCCTCTGGGTGGCGTCGCGGTGACGCTCGCCGCGAGCGTCGCCGGAGGCGTGGCTATGGCGGCGGTTTACGCCTTCGCCAATCAACACAATCCCGTCATTTTACTTAACGTCCTGCTGACCTTGCTGTTCGGGTTTACGCTGGGGTGGATGGTATCCAAAGGAGTCAGGGTATTTCGCATACGCAACGCCGCCGCCGCGTCCGCTATCGGCCTGATTGCCTTTGCCGCCGCCTACGCCGCGCACTGGCCGGTCTACATATCGTCGCTGATTGTGGATCACGGCGAAGATGTTTCACCTTACAACGTCGCGCTTATACTGAGAATCGCCCTGGAACTCGTTCGGGAACCGGAGGAAATGTGGGGTTTGATTAAAAGCGTCAATGAAAGCGGCGTCTGGAGCCTGAGCAGCGGGAGTCATTCAAGAGGAAGCGGGATACATTTCAGAGGGATCTTCCTGGCCGCCATATGGGCGGCCGAGGCCGCCGTCATATGTCTGGCAGCCGTCACAGTCCCCTGGAAGGAGGCGAGCAAGCCCTACTCCGAGCGGCAGAACAAGTGGCTGGTTCCCAATACGCTCCCGGCGCGCGTCGCTTTTATCGAGGACGTGGAGGGGCTTAAAAACGCTTTGGCCCGCGACGACTTCAGCGCCCTGACCACGCCGCTCCCCGCCGGGGAGGCCAACGGGGCGAAATACGCGACGGTCACGTTATACCCCGACGCGATGGAACCCTACGTCAGCGTTCATAACTTATCGACGCCCGACGAAAAAAAAGGAAAATCTTCGCGCCAAACCATCAAGGAGGTTATCCAGCACCTGAAAATCTCCCCGACAACAGCCCAGAAGATATCGAACTCCCTGGCGTAGCCATTCGCAAAGATAAACTTGACATACTCCCACGACCAAAGTCATGGGAATATGTCAAGCTCCTTTCTATTACCGGCTACCCCAAAAGCCACGGGGCGGAGGCCCTGATACCGCTGTACATGACGGCCATTTCCACGGCTCCGCGCAGGGAGCGGATTTCGGCAAGCTCCGCGCGGCCGCGCGGGGTCAGTTTTTTGACGGCGAAACCGTTGTCCAGCTCGACGGACAGGAAAGCGTTCTCGTAAAGATAACCTGACTGGCCGACGGTCAGGCGGCTTTCCTGCCCGTTTTCCCGCCGGCGGATGACATTTTTTTCAATCTTGAACACGTTATCGTCATGGGAGG
>WRKN01000107.1 GCA_009778055.1 Synergistaceae bacterium | reverse complement strand
TGAGGAACACGGTATAAAGTCTTATATCAAGTACACAGACGAGGACACGGGGAAAGATTATCTTTACGACGAAGAAACTGGAGAAATCTTTGGGCTGTCGAAACCTATCCCCCGCTACATGAAGCTGGTAGAAGGTGGTAAAAGCAAATGATGTATCCGCAGCCTATAGAGCACGAAAACAGGCGAATACTCACGACGCAGCAGTTGGCGGAGTATTACGCAATTGACACCAACACGCTGACCCAGAATTACAAACGTAATAAAGGCCGCTATAAAAAAGGCAAACACTATTTCTTTTTAAAGGGGGACGAGTTAAAAGCATTTTTGGACATGACAAAATGTCATTCACAAAACGGCTCAAAAATCCGTTCTCTTTATCTTTGGACGGACCGAGGCGCAGCCCTACATGCCAAAAGCCTAAATACAGATAAAGCGTGGGATAAATACGAAGAGTTGGTGGACTTTTATTTTGACGTTCAGCTCCAACTCACGCCCCAACTCCGCCGCCCCTCCGACTGGCTGGAAGCCCACGGCGTTATCCATCGTGCGCTGCCGGAACCGACGGACGAGGATATAGCGCGGGAGTTCTTACAAAAGATCGAAGACGCCTTGAGGAGTGGGGAATATTACCTGCTGCCGAAGCGTGCGCATGTGAGAGGGACGCGAAGCGGCATACTGCTGGGGATATATGATGATGAAGTGATAACGCTCATATCCTCCTTGGCGTGTGAGATATACGCCGGGAAGAGTAAAACCAACAGGTATCAAATCGGGCAATTACGCCGGAGACTGACCGCCGCCGGGCTCGCAGTGCTACGAAACAAGAAAAACCAGGGACATGTAAAAGGGCCAAGAGATAGAACAGTGACAGTCATACACCTTCACCGGCCATCAATCAATGCCATCAGCGGGTTCAGTCCGCTGGCGTTGCCGGCGTAGGGTAAGGTAAAGAACCGATCAAAATTTTTGACCGGTTGCCAAAGAGACAACCTCGCCGCCGAGCGCGCGGTGTTTTTAGCCTTGGCCAAGGAGGGAAACTGAAATGTTGACACAGACTTATGAGGGCTATATTGAGAACGGACAATTTTATCCAATAGGGGAAGTGAATATACAGGGCCGACGCAGGGTCACTCTCACTGTGTTTAATGAACCTATACCAGAACAGAAAGAAACGTCTCAAGCCGAAGCATGGCGGGAGTTCTTTGAGGCGGTCAACGCAAGTGATGAGGAGGTACCCGAGACTTTTGAAAGGGTAAGCTTTACACGGGAGATTCCATTATGAACGGTTACGCCGTGGATACAAACATCATTTCTTTCCTGCTCCGTGGTGACCGCCAACTACAAGAAAGGGTTTACCGGGAGGCCAACAGTGGGAAAGGCGTTATCGTTCCTCCTATCGCCTATTATGAGATAAAGCGAGGTTTGATAGATTACCAGGCTCCGGCGAAATTAGCGGCCTTTGAACGTCTTTGCGCCCTGTTGGGTGTAGACGTAATGGATGTTGAAACGCTCGACAAGGCGGCAAAAATTTATGCGACTCTAAAAAAGGCTGGGCGTCTCATTGAGGATTCGGATATTCTCATTGCTGCTTCTTGCCTTGCGCACGGTTATACACTGATAACGGATAATATACGCCACTTTGAGCAGATAGAGAAGTTACAAATTGTTAACTGGGCCTCATAGCCTCGGAGGTGGTGTAGCATGGCGACAATGACTAGGTGCGAAGCGGAAATTGACGCTATCCGCGATAAACTGTATGAGAAATACAAGCACATGACAGCAGCGGAACACACGCGACACGTAAACGATCAGGCCGAAAAGCTGGCTGCTCAATATGGTTTTAAGATTGGCAAGCCCTCCAAGAGGTATTGATAGGAGGGAATTTCGCAGCGCATTTTTGCGCCGCCAAACAGCACCCCAATGCCGATCAGCGCCGCGCAGAATATTCAGATACTATATAAGTTCTGTACTGGTAAAGAAGCAGGCGCGGTTTTTGGCATGATCAAGCGGCGAGAAGCTTTTTTCTGGTACATTCTCTCCTTGGCCGGGGGTTTTACCTCGCGCGCGCGTGGCGGCATAAGTAGAGTATCGGCTACTTTCAAGCGTTCAACGGTGTGATAATATAACAGCAACGCTCAAATTTAGGGTAAGAGCGACCGCCACATAGGTGAAACGCTCAAAATTAGGGGGCTTTAGTTTTGCCAAGCGGCGAACAAAATGGATAGAAAACCGGATAGAATTAAATAAAACCTCGACATAAAATACGTTATAGCAATTAATTGAAACTTATATTCGAATCCAGCCACCCCAGCCAAAATTGAAATGAGCAAGTCCAAGATAATACAAAAACCCTGCTGAAAAGCGGGGTTTTCTTTTTTCGCCAGTCCGTGGCTTTTCGAGGTCTTACCCTTGGATATAGTCATGAAGGCTTTCATAAGGCCGAAAACTTAACGCCGGAAAGCGAGGAAAGCGGCATGATGAAAACTGAAATCACAGGAAATCTGAAATCACTTGAACCGTCGACAGGTTATCAGTTAAAATAAAAATATGAAAAAACAAACATACAAAAACATCATTATTGGTTTTGGCAAAGCGGGACGCGTACTTGCGGCGAAGCTCAGCCAAGAAGGCGAAGAGAGCGTGATTATCGAGCGCGACCGCGCGATGGACGGCGGGACTTGTCCAAATGTAGGATGTGTGCCGTCGAAAACGTTGATTGCCGCCGGCAATCGCAATCTGCCATTTGCAGAGGCTATGAAGCTGAAATATGCGACGCGCGAGAAAATGCACAACGGCGCGACAAACGGCGCGCTGAGCCAACCGCTCGTGTCTTACCTGAACGGCTTGGCGAAGTTTATCAGCCCTGATGAAGTTGAAGTCTCTGCGGCCGCGCCTGACGGAACAGTAACGCGTCTGACGGGTGAGCGGATTTTCATCAATACGGGCGCAACACCTGTCATTCCTGGGATTTCAGGCATTCACGACAGCAAAAATGTCATCACGTCAGAGAGCGCGATGGAGCTTGACGAGTTGCCTGAAAATCTCGTTATTATCGGCGCAGGCTACATTGGTCTTGAGTTTGCGGGCATGTTCAACCACTTTGGCAGCAAGGTCACGGTGCTTGAGCCTTTCGACAAGTTCTTGCCGCGTGAGGACAAGGATGTTGCGGACGAAGTCTTTAAAGACCTGACTGAGTCCGGGATTAGCTTCCATCTGAACACGCCGATTGATAAGATTTCTGACAATGAAGTGATGGCAGGCGGCAAGGTTTACACGGCTGATAAAATCCTTGTCGCAACAGGCCGCAAACCGAATATCGACGAGCTGAACCTGTCGGCGGCTGGTATTGAACTCCAGCCAAACGGCTATATCAAAGTGGACGATACACTTAAAACCACAAACGACAAGGTTTGGGCATTGGGTGACGTGCGTGGCGGAGGTCAGTTTTATTATCTCTCGACTGACGACTTCCGCATCGTCGTCAGCCAGCTTTTTGGTGGTTTTGGCGACGGCGGCCGCAAACTCACAAGCCCTGAGCGGCAAAACGTGCCTTACAGCGTTTTCATCACGCCTACGCTCTCGCGCGTGGGGCTCGACGAGCGGATGGCGCAAGGGTTGGGCAAGAAATATCGCCTGTTCAAACTACCGGCGGCGAAAATCGTCAAGGCAAATGTCCTGCAAGACCCGCGCGGCCTCTTGAAAGCCTTGGTTGACCCTGAAACTGACGAAATCCTTGGCGCGACGCTCTATCACGAGGACTCGCACGAAATCATCAATCTCGTGTCGCTCGCCATGCAGGCGCGCGTAAAATACATGCGGCTGCGCGACCAGATTTTCACGCACCCGACGATGGGCGAGGGGCTGAATGATTTGTTTGCGAATTCTGTGATGTGCTGATCGTGTCCATATTGATGCGACGATTCTGGTTTTAGCATCAGTTTTATGCGTGACGGTGTTTTTTCTACATTCCACTGGTGTGGCAAAACAAAAAAGATTGTTGTATAGTAAACACTGAAATAAAATCAAGCAAGCAAGGGAGAGTTATTTTATGGGAAACCCGTCCGGTCTTTTGTCCAACATGGGCAGCGTGTTCGGCGCGCTGATAATTCTTTTCATGGTTCTTTCGTCGGCTATCAAGATAGTGCCGGAGTACAAGAGGATCGTCATCTTCCGTTTAGGCCGCCTGGCCGGCAGCCGGGGGCCGGGGATCATCTTTGTCATCCCGGTGGTTGACCGCACCATGTTCATCGACCTGCGCATACTGACGATGGACGTTCCGGTTCAGGAGGTCATCACCAGGGATAACGTGCCTATAAAGGTCAACGCCGTCGTGTACTTCCGGGTGATGGAGCCGTCGCGCTCCGTGGTCGAGGTCGAGGACTACGTGACGGCCACCAGCCAGCTTGCCCAGACGACACTGCGCTCCGTGGTGGGTTCCGTTGAGCTTGACGAGGTGCTGTCGTCCCGCGAGAAGATCAACCACGAGCTTCAGAAGATAATCGACGAGCGCACCGACCCCTGGGGCATAAAGGTCAGCGCCGTGGAGGTCAAGGAACTGGAGCTTCCGGAAGGAATGAAACGGGCAATGGCGCGTCAGGCGGAGGCGGAGCGCGAGCGCCGCGCGAAAATCATCGCCGCCGAGGGCGAACTGCAGGCCGCGGCAACGCTGGCGCAGGCCGCGCAGCAAATGGAGCTGTCGCCCATCACACTGCAACTGCGCTATCTGCAGACGGTTCGCGAAATAACGTCGAGCGAGCGGAGTTCGACCACTCTCTTCCCCGTGCCTATCGAACTGATGAAACCTTTTATAGACAAATTTACCAAGACAAGCTGAGCTTGAATAATCGAGCGCGGGGGCGGGCAGTATGATGCCGCCCCCGCAATTTTATCAGGGGGGATATGTGTAATGTATCAAGTTGTGTTTATACGTCATGGCGAGAGCGAGTGGAACAAGGAAAACCGTTTTACGGGCTGGACCGACGTAGCGCTGTCGGACAAGGGCGTCAAGGAGGCGATGGAGGCCGGCAAGCTGCTCAAAAAAGAGGGGTTTGTCTTTGACTTGGCTTTCACGTCGGTTTTGAAACGCGCCATCAAGACTCTGTGGCTGGCTCTGGAGGAAATGGACCTCATGTGGATACCGGTCGTCCACTCCTGGCGGCTGAACGAGCGCCACTACGGAACGCTGCAGGGTCTCAACAAGGCTGAAACCGCCGCGCAGTACGGCGACGAGCAGGTGAAGATATGGCGGCGCAGCTATGACGTGCCCCCGACCCTTTTGGACAGCGACGACGAGCGCCATCCGGGGAAAGACCCGCGCTACGCGTCCCTGTCTCCGTGCGAGCTTCCCGGCGGCGAGTGCCTGGCCGACACGGTGGCGCGGGCCGTGCCGTACTGGGAGGACGTTATCGTGCCCGAGATAAAGGCGGGGAAGAAAGTCGTCGTCGCCGCCCACGGCAACAGCCTGCGCGCCCTGGTGAAATACCTGGACAACATCTCGGACAAGGACATTTTGGAGTTGAACATCCCCACCGGCATACCCCTGCTTTACGAGCTGGACGCCGATATGAAGCCGCTGAGCCACCGCTACCTGGGCGACCAGGAGGCAATAGCGGCGGCCCAGGCCGCCGTGGCGAACCAGGGTAAGGCAAAGTAAAAAATCACAAAGTAAACGGAGGTATAGTCATGCGTTTTTCCGAGCGAATCAAGGCCATGCAGTCCTCTCCGATCCGAAAGCTTCTCCCGTTTTCCGACGAGGCGAAAAAGGCCGGTAAAAAGGTGTACCACCTCAACATCGGCCAGCCCGACATAAAAACGCCGGACGAATACTTCGAGGCGGTGCGCGGCTTCAAGGCCGATACAATCGCCTACGCCAGTTCCCAGGGCAGCGATGACCTTCGCGACGCGATAAGCGGCTATTTCAAGGAATGGGATATCCCTTACGGCAGGGACGACATTTATATAACCAACGGCGGCAGCGAGGCTCTGTTGTTTGCCGTCATGGCCATCTGCGACCCGGGTGACGAGCTGCTGACGCCCGAGCCCTTCTACGCTAACTACATCTCGTTCGCCGTGTCCTCGTCAGCCAGGCTGGTTCCTATCCCCACGAAGGCTGAGAACGGGTTCCACCTGCCGCCGGAGTCCGAGTTGGAGAAGTTAATCACCCCGAAGACGCGCGGCATATGGATATCGAACCCCGGCAACCCGACGGGGGCGGTCTACACCGCGGCGGAGCTGGAGTCCCTGGCGTCCCTCGCCAGAAAGCACGACATCTACCTGATAGCGGACGAGGTTTACCGCGAGTTCACGTACGACGGGGAGAAGTTCACCAGCCTGGGTCACATGAAGGACTCCCTCGACCGCCTGATAATGGTCGATTCCGTGTCCAAGCGGTACAGCGCGTGCGGCGCCAGGATAGGCTGCATTGCCGCCAAGAACAAGGAGTTTATGGCTCAGGTGTTGAAACTCTGCCAGGCCAGGCTTTGCGTTTCCACATTGGAGCAGGTAGGGGCCGCCGGGCTATACAAAACCGCGAAAAACTACCTCGAAGACGTGAACAAAGAGTACAAAACGAGGCGGGACACCCTTTACAAGGCGCTGAAATCCATGAACGGCGTGGTATGCGAAGAACCCAAGGGCGCGTTTTACGTCATGGTGAAAATGCCGGTGGACGACGCGGAAAAGTTCCTCATCTGGATGCTGCAAAACTACGACGTGAACGGCGAAACCATGATGGGGGCCCCCGGCGGCGGCTTCTACTACAACGGAGGGAAAGACGAGATGAGGCTGGCCTACGTGCTGAACAACAATGATCTGGTCAAGGCCATGAACATATTGAAAGGGGCTTTGGAGGTCTATCCGGGAAGGGTAGAGGCAATTAAGGCGTAGAGGAATGGGCAGTCGGGCGGAAAATTGCTTCCGCCCGTTTTGTTTTTTAGGAAAAGGAGGGTTAAAAAATTATGGGCTGGTTAAACAATCTGGGGATTAAATCCAAGTTAATCTTGAGTTACATTGTTTTATGCGTATTGATGCTGTTCATCGGATTTGCGGGTATAAACGGACTCAGAACAATGAGTACCGAAATACGTCTTTTATACAATAATTCTTTGGTGAGAATCAGCAATATCAAAGAGGCGGCTATAAATATCGAGCACACGCGATTTTTGCAGGTACAGGCCTACGTTCCCGAGAACAAGGACAGGCTTGCGGCATTGGACGCGGGAGCAGCCGAAACAAGCGGGAAAATAGCCGCCGCTATAGCCTCCTACGAAGAAACTATCACCGAAGACGAGGACAGGGCCATGCTCCAGGAACTCAGGGCAATGATAGGGGCGGGCAGACAGGCCAGAATAGATTACATGGACAAGGTCAAGGAGGGAGACTACAAAACCGCGAGCGAAATTTTTTACGGCAGGCTTTCCCCCACGAATGATAATATAAACAGGCACCTGGCCAAAATGTCCGACTGGAACGACAACATGGGCAGGACTTATATGGAAATCGCCGACCGCAGTTATCGTTACGCAATGACTGTAATGACGGGCATAATCATATTTGGCGTAATATCGGCGTTTGCGCTGGGGTACTTTATTTCCCGGTCGATTGTGAACCCTCTCAATTTTTTAATCGCGTTTTCAGACGAAATCGCCGCCGGCAATATTTTCCGGAAGATTGGCGTGACCCGCAGCGATGAAATAGGGAAATTGGAAAAATCTTTCGGCATCATGGCTGAAAATTTAAGGGAAGTTCTGAAAACCGTCCAGGAAAGCGCCAACAGCGTCGCCGCGTCATCCGAAGAGCTAAGCGCCGGCGCAGTCGAGTCGACGCAAGTCGCCAACAGCGTGGCGACGTCCGCGACCAGCGTGTCGCAAAGCGCGGAAACACAGCTTTCCATTGCCGGCGGGGCAGTCAGCGCCCTGGAAAAATTTACGACGGAAATCGAGCAGGTTATCGCCAGCGCCAATATAGTCGGCTCCACTTCCGGCCAAACCGCCCAAGCCGCCGATAAGGGCGGCAAAGCTGTGGAAACGGCCGTCAAGCAAATGACTTCCATCCAGCATACGGTGGAAAGCCTGGCAAAGGAAATAACCAGCCTGAGTATGCGCTCCAATGAAATCGGCCAGATCGTTGAGACAATTTCCGGCCTTGCCGGGCAAACCAACCTTCTGGCGCTGAACGCCGCCATCGAGGCCGCGCGGGCCGGCGAGCAGGGGCGCGGCTTCGCGGTGGTCGCCGAAGAGGTCAGGAAACTGGCCGAACAGTCCCAGGAAGCAACCAAGCAAATCTCAAGCCTGATCGACGCCATTCAAAACGACACCGCCAACGCGGTGCAAGCCATGCAGGCAGGCACCAAAGAGGTGGAAACCGGCTCGGAGCTGGTGGGCAACGCGGGCGGCGCC
>WRKN01000106.1 GCA_009778055.1 Synergistaceae bacterium | reverse complement strand
TTCGGACACTTATCCTTTATAAGTTGTGTTATACCCTTATTCACGTATAATAGGCGCGTCAAAGGTGGAACAGCCATTATGCCAACAGTAAAATTATACGATCAGACTCGATGAAGCCCATAGTTATAGCAGCATTCACGCGTGAGGGAGCGGAGCTGGCGTCGCGGCTGGCTGGACGGCTCGAAAATTCCCGGGTGTTCGCTTTCCCGTTTGGCGGCACGGTGTTTGAATGGGCCGGAGAGTGGTTTCCGAGGGCGGCGGCGCTGGTGTTTGTGTCGGCTGTCGGAATCGCGGTTCGGGCAATAGCTCCGCATGTTAACGACAAAACCACCGACCCGGCGGTCGTTGCGTTGGACGACGCCGGACGGAACGTGATACCCCTGCTCTCCGGGCACATCGGGGGCGCTAACGACCTCGCGGTGAGAATCGCGGAAATAACCGGCGGGCGCGCCGTTGTCACTACGGCGACGGACATGCGCGGAGTCGAAGCGGCGGATGTGTGGGCCGTCAGAAACAATTGCGCCGTCGAAAACCCGAAGGCGATAAAGTCCGTGTCGGCGGCGATGTTGGACAATTTGCCCGTCGGAGTGGCGGTTACCGATGAAAACTTGTCCCCTCCCTGGCCTGTGACGTTGTGGCTGCGTCCGCGTGTCCTGGTTCTGGGCGTCGGATGCCGGCGCGGAGTTGAAAAAGAGGCGCTCGGCGCGGCGGCGGCGGATTTTTTGAAAGGGGCCGGGAGGTCGCCTCTGTCGCTTAAAGCCGTGGCCTCGATTGACATTAAGCGCGACGAGCCCGCGATAGTGGACTTCTGCCGCGAGAACGGAGTTCCGTTTCTGACTTACAGCGCGGAGGAATTGAGCCGGGTCAAGGGGCCTTTTTTGTCGTCTCAAAAAGTCATGGAGGTTACGGGCGTGGACAACATATGCGAGCGGGCCGCCGTTCTCGCCGCCCGCAACGGTGTGCTGCTTCGGAGCAAGACCGTCTATCCGGGCATTGCCCTCGCCCTGGCACGGGAGACAACGGCATGATTTAATAGTGATAAGTTTCGGTCAGCGCTTTTTGCCAGGCGGGGCAGCCTCGCCGGACTCTCCGAAATCGCGTTTTTTCATCGAGAGAGATATGCGTTTGCGCTGTTCGTCAACCTCCAGCACCGCGACTTTCACCTGCTGTCCGGGTTTTAGGAACGACTGAGGGTTTTCCACGAAGCTGTCCGACATGCGGCTGACGTGAACCAGCCCGTCCTGATGTACGCCCACGTCGACGAACGCCCCGAAGGCGGTTACGTTCGTAACTATTCCCGGCAGCGTCATGCCTGTTCTCAGGTCGCTCATTTCCCTGACGTCAGGGGCGAAGGCAAACGGCTCGAACGCCACGCGGGGGTCGCGTCCCGGCTTTGCGAGTTCCTCCAGTATGTCCCTCAAGGTAGGCAATCCCGCTTTGTCGGAGACGAAGCGCTCCGGCTTTATCTTCGACCTCAGCTCAGAGGAGGCCATGAGTTCCGCCACGGAACACCCGGATTCTTTGGCCATGCGCTCGGCTGTGCCGTAGTTTTCGGGATGCACCGCGGAGGCGTCCAGCGGGTTTCCGCCGTTGCGGATTCGTAAAAAGCCCGCCGCCTGCTCGAACGTCTTTGGGCCAAGGCGGGGAATTTTTTTCAGGGCTTCGCGGGACTCAAACGGACCGTTGGCTTCCCTGTACTTTACCAACTGGGCCGCCGCCTGCTTGCTTAGCCCGGACACGTACGACAGTATTGCCTCGCTGGCGGTGTTGACCTCCACTCCCACGGCGTTAACGCATGACGTCACGACGTCGTCCAGGGACCGTTTCAGCTCTTTCTGATCCACGTCGTGCTGGTACTGCCCGACGCCGATGGATTTAGGGTCTATCTTGACCAGCTCGGCCATGGGGTCCATGAGGCGGCGGCCTATGGAAACCGCTCCCCTCACCGTGACGTCCTGGTCGGGAAACTCCTTACGCGCGGCGTCGGAGGCCGAATATACCGACGCCCCGCTCTCGTTGACCGAGGCGACGATAATTTCGGCGGGCAGCCCGAGGGCGCGGATGAACGACTCCGTTTCGCGCCCGGCGGTTCCGTTGCCTATGGCTATGGCTTGAATAGAATGTTTTTTTGCCAGTTCCAGGATTTTTCGCGCCGCGTCAGCTTTCTGCCGCTCTCCGGTATGGGGGAAAATCACGTCGTTGTGGAGCAGGTTGCCCTGGGAGTCAAGGCAGACGACCTTGCACCCGGTTCTCAGGCCCGGGTCTATAGCCAGCGTCGCCTTCTGCCCCATAGGGGGCGACATGAGCACCTCCCTGATGTTGCCCGCGAAAATTCTTATGGCCTCCGCGTCGGCGCGTCTTTTGAGCGCGGCGCGAAGCTCGTTTTCCATGGACGGCTTCAGCAGGCGTTTATAGCCGTCGGTCACCGCGTCCGCCACAATGCGCGAGGCGGCGGACGCCCCTTTCACGAACATCCGCTTCAGCACGGACAGGCACTCTTCTTCTTTGGGCTCGACCGACACGGACAGAAAACCTTCCCGCTCCCCTCGTAAAACGGCCAGCACGCGGTGCGACGGCATTGCGGCGGCGGGTTCGCTCCATTCAAAGTAGTCCCGGTAGTTCTCGGCTTCGGCTTTTTTATCCGCTTTGTCAGGCTGGGCCGCTCCTTTGGAGCGCGTACTCGCAAGCACGGCCTTACGGGCAAAAATCTTCCTCGTTTCGTTACGCGCTTCCGCGTCCTCGTTGAAGCGTTCGGCCAGTATGTCCATAGCCCCGGCCAGGGCGGCCTCGACGGAGTTCACTCCCTTTTCTTCCGACAGGAAAAGGGCGGCTTCCGCTGCCGGGTCGATGTTCTCCAACTGACGCGAAAACAGTTTATCGGCCAGAGGAGAAAGCCCTTTTTCCGCCGCCGCGGACGCGCGCGTTTTGCGCTTCGGCCGGTACGGCATGTAGGCGTCCTCAAGCGCGGTCATGGTCTGCGCGCCGTCTATTGAAGTCCTGAGTTCGTCGGTGAGCAGTTCGCGCTCCGACAAGGACTCCAGTATGGCGGCCCTGCGTTTTTCCAACTCCTGTATTTTCTCGTTACGGTCACGTATGGCGGTGATTACGGCCTCGTCCAGAGAGCCGGTCGCCTCTTTTCGGTAGCGGGCTATAAACGGAACCGTGCAGCCCTGCCCGAAAAGCTCAAGGACGGCAAGCGCCTGCGCCTCGCTTATCCGCAACTCCTCCGCAACTCTCGCAGTAACGTTCATGAACAAACCTCCGAACTTACAAACTCACAAAACTCACAAAAAACACAAAAAGCCCCGCAGTTTTTTTGTTGTAAAATACATTTTATCAGTTAGAAATTTTAACGGGGAGTTGTAATCACGCTATGAAAATAATTTTAATGCGGCACGGCAATGCGCTGAAAGGCAGAATCGACCACGAAAGGGGGCTGTCGGAAGAAGGCGCGCGTGAAGCCGACGCGGCCGGGATGTTTTTACGTTCCATCGGCGAAGTGCCCGACGTCATTCTGCACAGCACGCTGCGCAGGAGCCGGGAGACAGCGGAGCGCGTGGAGGCGGCGCTTGAGGCCGAGGGGCTTCTTGAGGAACGCGGAAACCTCACGCCGGGGGATTCTCCGGAACATTTCCACTCCGGCCTTATGGCTGAATTCGACGAGCGGTTAGGCTCCGACTACAAAGTCATGGTGGTGGGGCACGACCCGTTCATATCCGACCTCGCCTCGTTTCTCGTGTGGCGCTACCAATGCGGCCTGCCGTTCAGCACCGGCACTCTGCTGGAGGCGAAGGGCTCCAATCCGAAGGACGCATGGGATCTATGTTTTTACGTCAGGGCAAAGTACCTGACCAGGCGTGGGGCATAAATATGCGCAACGTTTATTTTTACCTCATCATTATCTTTTACGTGGCAGATTTCATTTGGGATAACGTGCTCGCGCACCTGAACAGGACGTGCATGAGTCCCGTCATGCCTAAAGAGCTGGAAGGCATATATGACCCCGCGGAGTACGCCAGACAGCAGGATTACCAGAAGGAGAACGACCGCTTTGACACGATCACCGACGGTTTTTCGTTCGTGATAGCCGCGGCCGTCTTGTGGTACGGCGGGTTGGGACAGCTCGACGGCTTTCTTAGGGAGTACACGGCCCGGCCTTTATTTCTGATGCTGGCGTTTTTTTGTATTGTGTCCCTTGTCCTTTGGGTCGTAGGAATACCCTTCAACTGGTACGAAACGTTCGTCATAGAAGAAAAATACGGTTTCAACAAGACGACGCCCCGGACGTTCGTGACGGATCAGCTAAAATCGCTCGTGCTGGCGTTCATTTTGCAGGGCATACTGCTGACGCTCATCCTGGCCGCGTACGAGTACGTCGGCAAGAATTTCTGGCTGTGGGCCTGGGTTCTGGTCTCCGCCTTCTCGCTCCTGCTGGCGTTTTTTTACTCCGAGTGGATCGTTCCCCTGTTCAACAAGCAAACCCCGCTTGAAGAAGGCGAGCTTCGCTCGGCCATCGAGGAGTTTGCTCAAGCGGCTTCCTTCCCTATCAGCAACATTTACGTGATGGACGGCTCGAAGCGTTCCACGAAATCCAACGCCTATTTCACGGGCTTTGGAAAGAAAAAACGCATAGTTTTATACGACACCCTGACCGATGATTTGAACACGGAGGAAATTGTCGCCGTGCTCGCCCATGAAATCGGCCATTACAAAAAGAAACACATAATCTACACGATAGTCAGCTCTCTGACGAAGATGGGGGCCATACTCTGGTTGATGTCGATGTTTTTGGAAAAACCCGAGATAGCCTACGCGCTGGGGGGAACCATGCCGTCGTTCCACCTGGGCATGGCGGGCTTTTCGCTTTTGTTTACGCCGGTGTCCGAGATATTGAATCTGGCGTCCGCCTATGTGTCCCGCCGGCACGAATACGCGGCCGACAACTTCACCGCCGCGCATAAAAAGGGAGAAGCGCTTATCGCGGCGCTCAAAAAAATTTCCTCGAAATCGCTCTCCAACCTCACGCCTCATCCGCTGGTCGTTTTCTGGAGCTACTCTCACCCGACGCTGCTGCAAAGAATGCGCAACATACAACAGCAACCGGCATATGACGCATGACGACATACTGTACGGAAAGCTGAAGTTATGGCAGCCCGACGAAGGCCCAAGGGTGAACATGGACACCGTTCTCCTGGCCGCCTACGTTCGTTTGAAACCGCGCCGCGAGTCGTCCTTTATCGAGCTTGGGGCGGCGACCGGGGCGGTTTCTCTGATGCTTGCCCTGCGGTTTCCGAAAAATTTCCGCGTCCTTGGGCTGGAGATACAGCCCGAACTGGAGGAACTGGCGCAGCGCAACCGCGCTGAAAGCGGCCTGGGGGAGCGCGTGTCCTTTCGGCGGATGGATTTCAGGGAATATCGGTCTTTGCCGGCGGGGGCGTTCGACGGGGTGGTGGTCAACCCGCCCTACGAAGAAGAAGGAAGGGGCCGTAAAAGCCCTTCCGAGGCGGTTTCAATAGCGCGCCAGAGCGCCTGCTGCACTTTACGGGACGTGGTCGAGGCCGCGTCGTGGCTTTTGAAAAACAGGGGGAAATTTTTCACGGTTTGTCGCGCCGACAGAATGGCGGAGTTTCTGGCGTTGTCCGTCGACAAAAAACTGGAACCCAAACGCCTCAGGCCGGTCTACCCAAAAACGGGCGGCAAAGCCAGCCTTTTTTTAGCCGAGGCTCTGAAAGGCGGAGGCGTCGGCCTCACGGTGGAACCGCCGCTTTTCGTCCACGGCGTAACCGGCGGCTACACGCCGGAACTGCTGCAAGCCTACGAGCTGGAAGGGCTACGGTTTGGTATATAATACACGCTGTCAAATCAGCACGGAGAGTTCCTTATCTGTCAAATTATCTGTCACATCTTTCAAAACGTCCCTTAGAGTTTGTTTACCATCCCTATCGTAGGGGCGGCAACCTGCCGCCCGTGTTTGAGGGTTTTTGGATAAACGGGCGGCAGATTGCCGCCCCTACAAACCATTACACGGAAATTTCGCTCAAAAATTTTTCGAGAGCGAGATGATAAACAGGCTATGATTCTCGGTAATCATTCGCCGCACTCCCAGCGTCGACTTTTCTCAATCTTCATTAATATGGGGGAACTTCCGTTTTTGCTTTTTCAGCCGCGAGTTTGTGGTATATGGTCGCCTGTGCGGGTTCTGTTTGTTTGCCCGCATATTTGTACTTTCCTAATCTGTCTATCATTTCCATCATCGTATCGAATAGTTCCTGCATGTCAGTGCGCCCCATCTTCTCTATTATGTCGCAATAAGACGCAAGCGCCTTCAGAAAATCCATTCGAGCACCGCCGTCACCTGTCAGGATACCCAACCCAGCACCATGTTCATCAATTAAGCCCCAGTTGTACGTTGCAGTAGTTAAAGCTCGCTCTCCACTATCTCTGTACTCATGCGTAACAAGCGCAAACATTTCTTCACGTGTCGCAGAGTGCGGGTTAACTTGGTTAATGTTCACTTTGTACCATATCATTTTTTGATCAGGTTGGCCGTTTTCCCGAGAATCGAAACTTACTACATACAGTATCGGATTTTCAGGAGTACTTCCTGCTCCCTCTATCGCGCTCAAGGCGTGTGATCCATCATTCCAATAGCAGAGGTTATGTAAGGGACGTTCATGATAAGGAATATCGGCCCACTTTATAGAGGATTCGATAAGTTTCATAACGAAATTGTTCATTTCGTCCGAGCCATGAGTGACAGCGATTTCTACTATGGAGGGAGAAATGGAGTTTCCACTTCGGCTGACAAGCACATTTGTTTTTATGCCGTTATCGACCGTATTTAGTTTTTGCTCTCTTTCTTCCTCAGGCAAAGGTAAAACAAAAGAACCACCGCCTACATCACTTGTTAATGTCTCAGGTTCAGACAAATATTTAGACATCCTTCCCAAGGACGACTCCGCTTCCGCGCACCCCCCAACACCTAAATATGTACTATTAAAATAAATAGACACTTACATCCCCTCCCACGTAAGGTCTCTCGCCTTATCGTTATTCAAGCGTTTCATTGGCCGCCGTCTCCCAATCTTCCTGCGCATACCTTCGTAGATTTTTTCGTCGATTGTTATGACCAACTTCTTCTGCATTGTGTGTTCCTCCGGCAGAGATTTATCATTTTCGCAGAATACTATAACACGTGGCGCGTAACACATATTACGCCTGAAAACACTATTATGATTTTCCCGGTTTGGTTTATAATACACGCTGTCAAATTATGAAAGGAGGCGCGCTCATGAAACGAGTGAAAGCCTTTGTTGTTGTGGTTGCCTTTTTGATGTCTATAACGTGTCCGAGGCCGGCAAGCGCCATTGACCTGAAAGACGTTATCAGGGGAGGGGCGCTCATAATCGGGGGCGGCGCGGTCGTCAAAGCCATAGCCGGGCCTATCAACGACTTCATCAACACCGTTACGCTGAACAGGGGGGCGCAGTTTCAAGGCCATACAAAGGTCGTGCCTATAGTATCAATGGGCGACGGGACGCACATAGGGGCCGCGCAGGTCGGAGGGACGACAAAGGAATCGGTGGATAAAACTCAAGCCGTCGCCCAACTGGAAACCTCTTTCCAGGGCATACGTATAAAAGTTTTAATCCCTATAGACTCGCTGAATCCCCTTCAGCAGTTCCGCCGCGTTCAGGGCGTAGGGGTAACGGCCATCATAGATGTGAAGATATAAGTTCAGTCGGCTTGATAACGCCTATCTCCACTTCTGTAAGTATATTATTGCGGTAAAGCCGTAACGGTTGGGTAAGTTATTGACATAGAGATAATGCTTATAATGCGTGTCCTCCGCTTACTTTTATTACTTGTCCAGTTACCATTGCGGCGCGTTCGCTTGCGAGAAATACGATTGTTTCAGCTATGTCCTGCGGATGAATCAACTTACCGAGAGGGATTTGTGGCAGAACGGCGTTGGCTAACTCCTCGTCAATCCAACCTGTCTGTGTTGGCCCCGGCGCAATACAATTCACAGTTATGCCGTACTTTCCAACTCCTATCGCAATACTTCGCGTAAATGCTTCAATAGCCGCTTTGCTTGCAGAATAAGTAATCTGTACTCCGGGAAAAGCCTGAGCCGCGTCGGTTGAAAAATTTATGACACGCCCATACTCACCGCGCCGTTTAACAAATTCACGGGTCATCAAAAGCGTTCCCCTGACGTTCACGGCAAAAGTTTCATCAATTACACTTTGCGTTATCGTTTCGATTGTATCATTATCGCCGTCATCAGCGGCAGCGGCGTTGTTCACAAGAATGTCCACTTTACCGAAACGCTCAATAACACGGTCAAAAATATCCTTGACGCACCGCTCGTTTGAAATATCGCTCTCTAAAACAAGATAGTCAGCTTTCA
>WRKN01000105.1 GCA_009778055.1 Synergistaceae bacterium | reverse complement strand
ACGAAACGCGTCGCTTCATGCCAACCGCGCGGGGAGTCTTCGCAGGGCGCGCGCTCTATGTACCCAAATCCCGTGTCCGGACGGGTGGGGACTATCCCCAAAGTGGTCATGTATCCGGCGGAGGCCGCGTTTATGGCATGTGATAACGCTTCCCCGAAAGCGGCGGCGTCCTTCACTATGTGATCGCTTGGCGTCACCACCACCACGTCGCGACCGGAGGCTCCCTTCCGCCTGAGGAACTCGCAGCCCAGAAGTATGGCGGGGGCGGTGTTGCGCGCCGCCGGTTCCTCTATGAGGAAGTCGCCGGGCACTTTGCCCGCCTCCATCGCCTGCCGGGAAACCAGCGTCTTCCAAGCGCCGCCCGCGACGGCGTGAAGGCGTTCCGCAGGCAATACGTTCAACATTCGCGTAACCGTGTCCTGCAAGAGCGTGCCGCCTTCGCGCAACGACAAAAACTGCTTCGGCATCTCCTCACGAGAGCGCGGCCAAAGACGCACGCCGCTTCCCCCCGCCAGAATGAGCCCGTAAACGTCCGGCACTTTATACCTCACCGCCTGCCGAAAACTATTTTTTAATCAAATGGAGCGCGAAACCGCCTATTTCAAGGTCAAGATACGCCGCGAGAAGCGAGCCCTGAGCGTCGCGTTTTTCGGTATCGGGCAGGGTGTTGATTCCCCTTGCGGCGAAATAGGCGGCGCCTCGTTCCACGTTTACGGCGGCTATGCCTATGTGACCGTTTTTCCCGAGGTAAGGCGTCTTCATAAACTCGAACCCAGCTCCGGCGAAATGGCTGCTGTTCCCCTGCTTAACCGTGAAGCCGAAAAGCTCCTCCATCTTCCGGGCATCCGCCAGCGCCGCGCCCTCGTCGGGGGAGTTGATACCCAAATGGCGCAGCTCGAAGCCCATTGCCGCCAGCACGGCCTCTTTACAAAGGCGCGTGATTTCGTCGAACTTACCGGCGGATATGAGTTCAGGCTTTACCATCCAGCTTCCCCCCACCGCCAGGATTTTGTCGAACGACAGATAGGACGCCATATTTTTGACGCCTATTCCGCCGGTGGGTATGTATTTGACTTTTCCGTAAGGCCCGGCGAAGGCTTTCAACATCTCCAGCCCGCCGGACTGCTCCGCCGGGAAAAACTTCATAACGGACAAGCCAAGTTCCAGCCCCTGCTCGATTTGGGACGGGTTGTTTATGCCGGGCGTTATGGGAACGTTTTGCTCCGTGCAAAACCTCACCACCGCGGGGTTGAACCCAGGCGACACCAGAAAGCCGGCTCCCGCGTCGATTGCGCGTTTGGCCTGTTCGATCGTCGTGACGGTGCCGGCTCCCACCAGAAGCCCGGGCAGTTCGGCCGCCAGCTTCCTGATCGACTCCTCAGCCGCGTCGGTTCTGAACGTTACCTCCGCGACAGGTATCCCGCCGTCTATCAGGGCCTTCCCAAGCGGGACAGCCTGGTCGGGAGAGTCCAGCTTTACCACGGGGACTATTCCAACGGCGGCGATTTTTTTCAACATCTCGTGCATTACACTCACGCTCCTTTTACGTTTTTACTTTTTACTTTATAAAATCATATCTCCGCCAGTTCCCGGTAGAGGCGTACGCGCTCCTTGATTGAGTCCTCTTTCATGTGCCCGGTGGCGGAGCGCACCCGGAACATCTTGGAGGGAACTTTCAGCTCGCCTATATCGCAGCCGCAGAGTTTTTTCCATTCGTGCTTGCGCTGCAGTGCGCGCTTCCCCAGCGCGTCGAGTTTTTCGGGCGTCCAGTCCAGCGACAGCGCGGAAAGCCCTTTCAGTATAATCTCCTGGTCGTAGATGCCGCGTCTCGCGAAAAGGCACACCACCAACGAATTCAGTATCATTCGCCATTGCGCTTCCTTCACCTGCTGCGCGACCTGCTCCGCTACCGGCATTGGCTTGTTCAGGAGCGCCTGATCTATGCTGTAGCCCGTGTCGTCCAAATGCGAGTGCCTCACGCCCAGAAGCGACGTAATGGCCATGTTCTCCCCCGTCATGTAACCGCCGGGCTCCACTTTGCCGTAGTGGATGGCGAACTCCTCACCGCCCCACTTTGCGGCGCATTTCGCGCAGCCGCTCTCCAGGTCGCGGAAAAACTCCCCCTCCCCGGCGGCGCAGCGGCGCATCATCTCCATATAGCACTCGGCGTCACCGAAGGCCAAAGGCAGCCCGTCGGTTTCCCTGTCCCCGAGCATGCCGTTGAGGTATGCCTCCGTCGCCCAGGCCAGGGTCACTCCCATGCTTATGGCGTCCCAACCCTCGCGTTCGGCCTTGGCAATCAGACGCAGGACGTCCTGAGACGTCGAGATGGACAGCACGCTTCCGAAGGCGTAAATGAGTTCGTAATCGTAGGAAACTTTCGACGTGGCGTAGTGCCACGGCTTGTATTCCTCGCGCAGAGTAGCGAGATGTATACAGCCGCACTGGCAGTGCGCGCAGGCTGTGTGCTGGGAAAGGTGGTCTTTCGCGAACTTTTCGCCGGAGATGAACTCCGCCCCCCCGAACGTCCCCTGGGAAAAGTTGCTCACGGGCAGCCCCCTCACGCCGGAAAGCGTGGCGATACCCGAGGCCGTCCCGATGTCGTGGTACTTGCTCATGTCCATCGAGTGAACCACGCGGTCATAAAGTACGTCATACACCTCGCGGAACGCCTTGATTTCTTCTTTTTTGAAAGTCTGTCCCATGTGTCCGAAAACCGCCAAGGCTTTCAGGTTCTTTGCCCCCATGACCCCGCCAAGCCCCAGCCGCCCAAAGTGGCGAGATCCGTCCACCGTGACGCACGCGATGGGAGAACGGCGTTCCCCGGCCGGGCCTATGCGCAGGACGGAAAGTTTGTGCCCGTTGTCGCCCGCCGCGTCGCGAATGAGCCGCTCTGTGGAAGGGGCGGATTTACCCCATATGGTTTTGGCGGAGCTGAAAGTCACCTTGTGTCCCTCGATAACGAGATAAACAGGGCTGGACGCCTGCCCCGTTACCACAAGGGCGTCTATATCGGCGGCGCGCAAGGCCCTGGAAAGGCGGCCGCCCGCGTAAGATTCTCCCAGCTCGCCGGACAGGGGGGACTTAAACATCGCCACTGTCTTGGAGGCAACGGGATAGAGCGAGTTGAACGGACCCACGGCGAAGATCATGGGGGCTTCCGGCGCGTAGGGGTCCAAGTCGGGACGCCCGTGCCGGAACAGCAGCTCCGAAGCGACTGCCGTGCCGCCCATAAATTGCTCGAAAAGCTCCTCGTCACGCTCTACGCGTGAGGTTAAATTCGTAAGATCGATAAAGAGAATGTTGCCCTGCTTCCTGACGCCGCCTTCGCCTCCGGCGCGCGATTCCAGCGCGTAACCACGGACGTTTTGGCTGTGAGTGTTTTGAGATTCCCGCTCCTTCATGGCAAAGACGCCGTTGGGGCAGTATTTGACGCACTGTCCGCAATGGACGCAGGGTATCGGAATTTTTTCCTCCCAATCCCACCGCAGCGCCGATATTTTGCAGCCCCTGACACACTTGCGGCAGTGGATGCAAAGTTCCCGTTCAAGCCGCAGCCCGCCGCCGGGAGTGGCTGTCAGCGCACCATTAGGGCAGACTGCGACGCAGTCGGGTTCTTCACACGCGGCGCACGCCCGCAGCGAAAACGCCCCCTCTACCCCCGTGCGGGGATATACGCGCAATGCCGCCTTTTCCGCCCCCCCATGATTGTGCTGCATACGAGAACAGGCGTACATGCAGCTAAAGCACCCGGTACACTGGTCGCGGTTGACGACCTTCAAAAATTTTACAGTGTTACTCATGAATCCTCCTTTTTAATTAACCTTACCGTTCCAGCGGAAGCCTTTCCAGTCCAGGCCCCTCTAAATTCAGCAAAAACAGATACTTTGAAGCGGGTGTCTCCAGACCGAGAAGCGTCCGGATTCCCAAAGCTACCTGCAAAGACGCCACGGCGGAGGGAGTGAAGCCGGGCGTGCCCACGGTTGTTTCGGCCCCCTTTTCTCCCTTCCCCTCCCAAAGAGAGGTCAGAATCTCGCTTCCGGGTTCCGCCACGCAGACCTGCCCCCACCACCCGGCTATCGCGCCGTGAATCACGGTAATTCCCAAGCCCCGCGCCGCCTTCAACAAAAGCCGTCGCGAAGGAAGGTTGTCCAGAGCGTCGAATACTATGGAATTTCCCTCCAGAAAAGCCTTCGCGTTGCCCTCCGTCAGCATTGCCGCATATGGCACGGTTTCCACAGCGCCGTTGATTGCGCGTACTCTGGCGGCGGCGGCTTCCGCCTTGGCGAGGCCCAAAGCGGCCTCCGTGCACAGCGCCTGACGGTTGAGGTTGCTGTCCGAAAAAACGTCGCCGTCAATCAGCGTAAGTCTCCCTACCCCCGCGCGCGCCAGCAGCTCCACTATCAAACCGCCAAGCCCGCCGCAGCCAACCACGGCGGCCGACGTGGTCAACAGTTTAGCCTGCCCGTCCGTCCCCAAGGTTCCGATGTTTCGCAAGTAACGATACGGAATTATACCGTTATTCAGCAGTTCCGCCTCAAACTCGCGGACACCCAGCCCCTCTGACGACGCTATTTCGCGCACTACCGCCAAAGGCACGGCCAAATACCCGCTTTCGTCGCGCACCGCCCCCGAAAGCGCCTTTTTTATCCGCTCGGCGTCCGTGACTGTTTACCCCCCGCCTGCAAAGGGAAATATGGACACCGCGTCCCCATCCGAGACGGGAGCGTCAAGCCCGCCGGCGGACGCGATATGACGTCCGTTGATCATGAAAATCAACGCGGAAAGAAGATCATGGCCTTCGGCCTGAAAAGAGATTCCGTGGAGTTCTTCCAAACGTTTTATCAGTTCCGCCAGCGTACCGGAAAATCCTTCGACGCGCGTCTCGGTCTCGGAAATTCCGGCGCACCCGCAATAATAAAGCACCCGTACCATTCGGCCTCCCCCTCATCCGCACGCGAAAACGAATCCAGCCCTCCAGATAATTACTCAAAATTATACCGCATACCGCGCAAGCCGGGAGAGCAAACCGATAAGTGAACAAGTCAGCACCGATGCAAACGGTGTTGACTTGCGGAAAGAAACGGTTTCACTTGAGAATGGGGTATGAACGTTGAAAGTGGTTTAAGGCATTATAGCGGTTTCAAGCACAACAGACTGCATCAGCACGGCTTTCTTAAAGGCTTCCGCGGCGAAAGACAACGAAATATTCTTTATTTGCGCCAATCCGAGGTTCCGCGAGGGAAATGTCTCCATGAAACGTAATTCATATAACTCCCGGCTGTCCAGCATCTTTTGAACGTCTTCCTTTATTGTTGCCGCAATGCCAAGGCCGGTTTTCGCAAATTCAGCGAGTAGCGCAAGGCTCCCCAGTTCTATAGCCGGGTTGATTTCCAGGTCGTAACTCTTCAGAAAGAGGTCTAGCTGCTGTCTGGAATTACTGCCTTTGTCCAACATAAGGATCGGATACTCGCGTAAATCTCCAAGCCGGATCACGGAATCCGCCAGATAATCATATTTCGCGCCTGTCACGAAGCAGTCATGTAATTGCATAACAGGCGTTATATCGAGCATGGGGTCATCGTCCAATGGGAGATTTACAAAAGAGATATCAACCGTTCCGTCTTTCAGTAGCTTTATCAATTCCCGGGTTGTGCGATTTATGATTGAGATGCGAATATCGGGATACGCCATATTAAAATTATTCAAAAATGGAAGCAGGAAAAGGCTGCAAGCCGTGTCGGACGCGCCGATTTTTATTGCGCCGTCACGCAGGCTTTTCATACTTGATATTTTTTCCTGCGCGTTTTCTATCAACGAAACCGCGTTGTTCACATAGGAGAAAAGAACCTCCCCTTCCGGCGTTAATTGGATGCCGCGTTTACTGCGGTTGAACAGCTTGCAGCCAAGTTTGTCTTCCAGGTGCATTATCGACTGGGAAACGGCGGACTGCGACACATAAAGTCTTTCAGCGGCCTTAGTTACATTGCCGGTTTTAGCAGCTTCGCAAAAAAATCTGTACAAATCCAAGTTAATATACATAAAATCAATGCTCCTTATCATTACATAAACATCATTAAATTTACTTATTAAAGCAACGGTATTATTCTATGTCCCGAGCAAAAGTCAAACGCTTCATACCAGTTTGAAATAAAAGGCCTAAAGTTAGAATAGCTAGATGCAGTTTTGACAAGCACTTAAGGCCCAGATTAACATTCGTTTGATTGCAACCTGGTATCAAAGGCATTTTGAAGGTCATAAGCAATTATAACAAATCCTGTCTTTGTGGCGCAAAACGAACGCGAAACCACCCGAAAGCGGCAAGCCGAGGTCATAGCAGCCGCCCAAAAACGCGGGGTTCGCTTCGGACGTACTATCAAAAAGTCCCCCGAAAATTTCTCCTCATTGATAAAACTATGGGAGCGCGGAAAATTTCCGATTCAGGAATTTTCGACTCAAATAGGCTCAAAAGAAACCACGTTCTACAGGCGTCTAGGGGCGTGGCGGCTGATGAAAGGCAAATTAGAAACTATCAAAAAGTAAACCTTTTGATAGTCATTTGAATTTCAGAAGAATAGCATACATATCTATCAACTTCAAGACCCTTTTCGAAAAATAATTTTTGTAAAGGTGGGATTATCGTATTCGGCTACAGTTGTTTCTTGGTAAATTGAGCTGAAAATCGTGCGCAAAACATCGAAAATTCCAAGAACATGTCTCGATAACCTTCCCCTTAACGTATCTGAGGGCTACTATCAAAAGGTTTGCCTTTTGATAGTAGGTTTGCAGCTCCGAATATGTAGCGCCGTAAGCGGATAGCGTTTTTTTAAATCAGGGAAGGGCGGAAGCGGTCAGGTGAAAATAATTATCCAAGCCGGCGGGATTGGCTCCCGTATGAAAAATCTGACGGCAACGAAACCGAAGTCTTTGATCTCGGCAAAGTATATGCCTATTATTTTCCATTTGTTCAAAAAGTACTCAAAAGGCGAGTTCATCATCATCGGCGATTACAAATTTGATATTCTCGACCGTTATCTTGAAACTTTTGCAAAGGACGTAAACTATATTCTCATTCACTCAACAGCCAAAGGCAATGCCGCGGGCATAAGGGAAGCTGTTTCATATATTTCCGATACCGAGCCGTTTATGGTGATTTGGTCGGACATCATTTTATCCGGTAATTTCAGCGTCAACGAAATCAGAGACGGCTGCCAGGTCGGGGTTGTCGATTTTCCGTGCTCGTGGAGCTTGATTGACGGCAGGCTGGAAAATGTCGAAAGGCCGGGAGCAGGTGTTGGCGGTTTGTATGTTTTTAACAACAAATCCTGGTTCGAGGATTTTCCAAGCGGAGGATCATTCACAAAATGGCTGCAAACCAGCGGGATGCCGTTATCGCCTATTTCGCTGATGGGAAGCATAGACGTCGGAACACTGGAAGCGTACAAGAAAATTGACTCAATGGTTAACAGACGCCGCCCTTATAACAAAATTGAGTTTGCCGACGGTAAGGTCGTGAAAACGGGTTTGACGCCGGAAGCTGTCAAACTGATAGAGCGCGAAGTCGTTTGGTACAAAAAGATGTGGGCATACGGTTTCGGCGCTGTCCCAAAGATGTATGAAACAACCCCGCTTACTTTGGAATATATAAACGGGACAAACGTTTTTCTGGCAAAACTGAACGATACGCAAAAAAAACAAACGCTGGACAAAATAGTATCCGCGCTTTCCGCCATGCACGGATATGAAACCGCGCCCGCGTCCGCCTGGGACCTTTATACGGAGTACTTCAAGAAAACTATGCACCGTTTGCAGGCCATACAATACGCGCTGCCTTTCGGGTTTGACCATACCATAAAAATCAACGGCAAAGATTGCGTAAACGTTTTGTGCCAGCCGCATAAATTGCGCTCGGCGGCACTAAACACTCTCATGAACATAAAATCATACGGGCCGACACACGGCGACTGTCAGCTTTCCAACACTATGATTGATAAAAACGGGGAAATTTATTTCATCGACGCGCGCGGCTATTTCGGCAAATCGCAGGTTCTCGGCGACGTTCGCTATGACTGGGCAAAGGTATATTATGCGCTTTGCGGCAACTTTGACCAATTCAACGTGAAAAATTTTGACCTTGAAATAACCGGCTCTATCGACTTCACAATACACAGCGGCGGCTGGGAACATTTGACGGAATACTTCCTGCAATCAATTCCGCCGGCCGAGGCGGAAGTAAAGGAAATCAAACTTATCCATTCCATCATTTGGCTGTCGCTGGCGTCGCACGCTTGGGAAGACTTTGATTCAATGTGCGTGGCGTTCTATAACGGAACGCTGCTGTTCAGTGAATGGCTGAGGGAGTATGCCCATGGCGCGGAATGACGCCTTATTAACCCTCTCGGCGCTGGCGCATACATGGATACTGGATTT
>WRKN01000104.1 GCA_009778055.1 Synergistaceae bacterium | reverse complement strand
TCTTGAGTTCTACAACCAGCGGCGGCGCCAACTGGCGGACGTCCAGCCCAACAGAGCGCACACTGTTCTGGCGGAACTTGAAGAACATTTCGACGTGTACATAGTCACGCAAAACGTGGACGACCTCCATGAGAGGGCCGGCAGCACGAAAGTCCTGCACCTGCACGGCGAATTGACCAAGGTACGGAGCTTGCGGGACGAGACGCTGGTCACGGACATAGGTTATGGAAGCATAGTCATGGGGCAGGCCGGGGCGGACGGCTTACAGCTTCGGCCTCACATCGTATGGTTCGGCGAGCCCGTGCCGTTGATTGCCGAGGCGGAACGCCTGGTCAGGAAAGCGGACGCCTTCGCGGTCGTCGGTTCGTCTCTGGCCGTGTACCCTGCCGCCGGGCTGGCGACTGTGGTACGGCCGGAAGCCAAAGCCTTCCTGATAGACCCCAATGACGTCAGAACGCGGCTTCCGGGCAATTTCACCGTGATAAAGGAAGCGGCGACCACGGGGGTCGAAAAAATGAGACAGGCGCTTCGCGGCACTGTTCGGGTATAATAAAAACGGTAAAAATTTTGAATCTCGGAGGCTAACTGCGGCACATGGGTTTTAAAATTGAAAAACGGCTCGACGCTCCGGCGTGGATGAAGGTTGCGACAACTGTTTTCTTTATCTTCCTCGCCTTTGTCGCCAGCGGGGTGTTTCTGTACACGCAGGGTGTTTCTCCGGTTCAGGTGTACAGCGTCATTCTGAAATCCGCTTTCGGCAGTACCTACGACTTCAGCGAGACGATCGTCAAAGCCCTGCCCGTTGCAATGGTTTCCCTGGCGGTTATGCTGTGCTTCACCATGCAGATATGGAACATAGGCGCGGAGGGACAGGCGCTGGCCGGAGCCTTGGCGGCGGCGGCGGTGGTGCGGTACTTCCCCATGGATAACAGAGTGGCCATGTTGTCTTCCATGGCTCTGGCGGCAGCGCTGGCCGGAGGCTTCTGGGCCGGAACGGCGGGTTTCCTGAAAGCGCGCTGGAACGTAAACGAAATTATCATTACCTTAATGCTCAACTACATAGCCATACGGCTTATGGAGTTCTTCGTTTACGGGCCGTGGCGCGATCCGGCGTCTCTCGGTTTCCCCATGACCCGCCCTTTTGTGCCGTCCGCGCGGCTTCCTTCGCTTTGGGGGACGCGTATACACATGGGGCTGTACGCCCTGTTGATACTCACCGTCGTTATGGAAATCGTGCTCAGGAAAACGCGCTGGGGTTACGAGATCCGCGTGCTGGGTCACAACGCCCGGGCCGCTCGTTACGCGGGTATTAACGTCGCTTCGAGCATCGTTGTGGTGATGTTTCTGTCCGGCGCCATAGCGGGATTAGCCGGTATGTGCGAGGTTTCCGGTTTGCAGGGGCGCTTGCAGGCCGGGTTTTCGGCGCAATACGGCTACACCGCGATAACAGTGGCGTGGCTGTCGCACCTGAACCCGACGCTCAGCTTGTTTGTCTCTTTTCTCATGGGTGTTCTGCTCGTCGGGGGATATGCGCTGCAGATCGGGATGGGGCTGTCCCTTGCCAGCACCCTGATCTTGCAGGGGTTGATTCTTTTCTTTGTTTTGGGCGGGGAATTTTTTCACAACTATCGTATAAGACTGGAAAAGCGGAGGTAACGGCATATGGAAATGCTTGTGCCCATATTGGCGGTGGCGGTGCGCAGCGGTACGCCTATTCTTTATGCCACTTTGGGGGAAATCCTGACGGAAAAATCCGGGGTCATGAACCTTGGGCTCGAAGGGATCATGCTGATGGGGGCATTTTCAGGCTTTGCCGCGTCGCTTTCGACAGGTAACCCCTGGCTGGGGCTTCTGGCCGCGTTTGGAACAGGAGCGTGCCTGGGGCTGATACACGCTTTTCTTACGGTATCGCTGGGCAGCAACCAGGTTGTATGCGGACTGGCCATGACGGTGTTCGGAAGCGGAACCAGCGCACTCATGGGACGCAGCTACATCGGCCGGACTATCCCGGGAATGGCAGGGTACGAAATTCCGTTTCTTTCCGAAATACCGGTCGCCGGCAGGGTATTTTTTTCGCAGGACGCTATGGTTTACGCGTCTTTCTGCCTGGTTCCTCTGATGTTCTTCTTTCTGCGGAGGACGCGCCCCGGCCTGAACCTCAGAGCGGTCGGAGACAGCCCTAAAGCTGCCGACGCCCTTGGGATTTCGGTAGCGCGGGTCAGGTATATGTATACGATTCTGGGGGCCGGTCTGGTGGCGCTGGGCGGAGCCTACATGTCGGTAGCCTACAATAAATTCTGGGCCGAGGGCATGACGGCCGGGCGCGGCTGGATTGCCGTCGCGATGGTCATATTCGCGATATGGAATCCATTTCAGGCGGCGCTTGGGGCCTATCTCTTCGGCGGGGTCGAGGCTTTCCAGCTTCGCCTGCAGGCGGCCGGCACTTCGATACCGACCCCGCTCCTGATGATGACGCCCTACATCATGACAATTCTGGTGCTGCTTTTCATCTCCATCGCCGGCAAGCAGCGCAAAGTACTGCTGGCTGCCCCCGCGGCGCTGGGCATACCTTTTTACAGAGAAGAGCGAGACTGAGGGAGGCGTGTTTATGAGAGAAATTATGCTTTGTGTAATCGTTTCCTATTTGATAGGGTCATTTCCGACCGGATACATAGTGACCAGGGTTGTGAAGGGCATGGACATACGCGACGCCGGCTCGCGAGGCACGGGCGCCACGAACGTGCGCCGGGTCATGGGGCATGGCTGGGGCGTATTCGTTGCGGTGATAGACATGCTGAAAGGCGCTCTGGCTGTTCTTGTAACCGGGGCAGCCGGAATGTCGGCTTTAACGGCGTCCTGGCTTCTTTCCCTGGCGGGGTTAGCTGCGGTGATAGGGCACAATTATCCGGTGTGGCTGAAATTCAAAGGCGGCAAAGGCGTCTCCACGACGTTTGGGGCGATGTTTTTCCTGTACCCCTACGAGTCTTTTGCCATAACGCTTCTGAGCGGGGCAATCTGGTACGCGGTGATGACCTCCACTCGTTATGTGTCTTTGGCTTCCATGACATCTCTTCTGTCGATGCCTCTCTTTTTCTGGATGTTGGACGCCCCGTTTCCTTTCATAATGGTATCGTTTGTCCTGGCGGTTTTCTCCATCTGCCGCCACGGTTCCAATATAGACCGCCTGGCAAAAGGCACAGAGAACCGCGCCTGAGAATCCGGCGCAGGCTAAAACAGGGAGGCAGGCTTTATGACCTTTACCATAAAATTCAACGATGGTAAATATGTAGTAGGGGAGTCCCCGCTTTCAGGGCGCGCAGTCATGGCGGAGCTTGGTTTGCCGGCGGACGGCGGCATAGTGGCGTGGAAGGTGAACAACTACGTGCGCCCCCTGGAGTGGATAGTCGAGGACGATTCGGAGGCGGAGTTCATAAATACGGCGTCGAAAGAGGGCCTTCAGATTTACCGCCGTTCGCTTGACTTCCTTTTTGTAATAACCTGCCGCAAGGTGATGGATCGCAAGGTTATTTTGCGGCAATCCATCAGCGAGGGGCACTATTGGGAGTTCGAGGACGGAGAGGCCACCCAGTCCGACGCGTACAAACTGCACGCGGCCATGAATGAGCTTGTGCGGCAGGACATACCGTTCGTCAGGAAAAATCTGCCGCTGGACAAAGCCAAGCGTATTTTCAGGGAACAAGGGGAACCCGAGATCGCCGACCTCTTCGTCAGGGCAAACATCGACCCGGTGGAAGCGTACCGGTGCGGCGCCCGGTACGGTTATTTCTGCGGCGCTATGGTTCCCTCCACCGGCGTGCTGAAGACCTTCGATATAGTG
The DNA here is from genome assembly GCA_009778055.1 of Synergistaceae bacterium. Classification (GTDB taxonomy): domain Bacteria; phylum Synergistota; class Synergistia; order Synergistales; family Aminobacteriaceae; genus WRKN01. The sequence goes on along the minus strand of WRKN01000104.1, from coordinate 4,620 downwards.
CAGTTCGGGCAGGGTATGGTGCTGCAAAGCCCAACGCAGGCGTCGCCGTTCAGTATCGTGCCCTTCCGGGGCACCGAGGCGCAGGGGGAGGTTTTTTCCGATTACGCCCGCTGGCTGAAGGTGCTGGATTTGAACTACCTCAGCAGTCTGCACCGCCAGGTCGCGGCCGGCAAATCTCAGGAACTCATCCTCATTTCGGAGGCTTTCCACTCGCAGCGGCTGTCTTTGATAGCCGAAAAAATATCGTCCCGCCCCAACGTCAAGGTAGTCTCCATCGCCGGGCCGTCAGCCTCGGGCAAAACCACTTTTTCGGAGCGCCTCAAACTCCAGCTCATAGTATGCGGCAAAACCCCTGTGACTTTGCCGATGGACAACTATTTCCTGAACCGGGATGAAACGAAGAAAGATGAAAACGGCGATTACGATTACGAGGCGCCGGAGGCGCTGGACCTGAAACTTCTGGAGGACAACCTGACGCGTATTCTTCGCGGAGAGGAAGTCGTGACCCCGCGCTACGATTTCCTGAAAGGGCGGAAGGAGCCGGGAAAGGTCATTCAGTTGAAAGAACAGGACATTCTTATAATGGAGGGCATTCACGGGCTGAACGAACTCGTCCTCGATATGCTGCCGGAGGAACAGCGTTTTGCCATTTTCGTGTCGCCTCTCACCGGGATATGTATCGACCCGCACAACCGTACCAGCACCAGCGACAACCGCCTGCTGCGGCGTCTGACCCGCGACTATCGCAACAGGGGCAAGTCCGCCGAGGTCACTCTGGCAATGTACCCCAAGGTGATGAAAGGCGCCACGCTCTATATTTTCCCCACGCAGAACCGCGCGGACATGATTTTCAACTCCTCTCTTCCTTATGAACTCGGAGTGCTCAAGGGGTATGTTCAGCCGCTCCTGCACACTGTTCCGGAGAATTCGCCGTTTTATGGGGAAGCGCTGCGTCTGCGCAACATTTTGAAATTCGTTCCGTCAATACAGTCTGAGGGCATTCCCAACAACTCGGTGATCCGCGAGTTTATCGGAGGAAGCTGTCTGGACGTATAGGAGATATGTGAACAAAATTATGTTTTCTTTAACGGACAAAGTTTCTGTGGAAATTCGTGAAAATATGGCATTTGGGGAGTTTTTATCCTCTATCTCAGGTTCGGAGGCGGCTTTCCTCCCGCAGGAGGAGCTTGACCGCTTCGTTCCGGCCTGTTGCGCCATGGCCAACGGTACGGGGGGCTGGGTTGTTTTTGGGGCCGCTCCGAAAGAGGACGACCTCCCGACTGCGTATGGCGTGCGGGATATCGCGTTTCTGGAGAAGCACCTTACCCTATTGCTGCGGGAAAGCCGCCTGGAGAGCGCTAATCTTGTTTCTTATTTCCGTATCCTTTCCGACGCGGGCAAAAAAATTCTTGCCGTCCGCGTGAAGCCGGCCGGGTGGCGTTTGCGCCCGGTGCGCGTCGGCAAGGAGGCGCGCGCGTACCGCCGCGTCGAGGGGGAAAACGTGATCTCGGGCCGTGAAATTCGCTGGAGAATGGCTTTGGACGCGTTGGAAACCTCGCGCGACGACTCCCCTGTTCCCGGTTTGGCGATGTCGGACCTCGACGGCGAGAGCGTCGCTTCTTTTCGGGATAAGCTCACGAGCCGCCGCCCCGGCTGGAAAGCCCTTTCCATGGAGAATTTTTTGAAACGTACGCTTGTCCTTGACGAATGCGGCGGAGTTACGCGCGCCGGTGAGCTTCTTTTGGGAAAAAACTCAAACCTCGTACGCTTCCAAAAAATTCAGGACGTCTCCAACCTCTGGCTGGCCTGTGAGGTTCTTTTGCCGCGGATGTCGGCCGGTCTGACCGCCGTTTGCGCGGAAGCGCTGCGGGAGTGCTTCGTGAACGCGATGCTCCACGCCGAGCATGACGCCGGCGTCATAGACGTCGAGTTAGGGGATGGAACAGCGGCTTTTTCCAACCCCGGTTTGCCGCGCTCGTCGGCGCGGGGCGAAAGCGAAGCGAGGAACTACCGTCTCATGCGTATTTTCGCCATGGCCGGGCTGGCGCGCGGCGAGGGACGCGGGCTCGATATAATTCGGGAGTACGACGCCGGCTTCCGCCTGCTTTGGGATATGTTGAAGCTTGCCACAGTCTCCGAATTGCCTTTGTCTGTCGAAGCGGCATTTCATGAACAGACATTTCATGAACCGAAAAAAACGGTCATTTTCAATCCGGGCTGGCTGCCGGTCGTGCGGGGAGAATTTACGACGCCGGCCGACGCGCCTGTGGAAATCCCGGAAACGGAAATTGCCGAGTTTGAAGTCCCTGACGACTCCCAGACCGCGAGCGAAGAGGAGGACGAGTATCTGGGCACGCCCGAGGACGAGGAAGACGTATTTTCTCCCCTTGTCAGAAAGGTTCGGGATACCCCTCGCCTGTCGCCGGCTGTCGTGCGCGACGCTGTGCTGGAGCTGTGCGCCGAGTACAGGAGCCTTCCCGATCTGGCTTCGGCCCTGGCGCGTTCGGAAAGTTCGCTGCGCCGCCATTACGTCACGTCGATGGTCAAAAAAGGGCTGATTGAAATGGAGTTTCCAGACAAGGCAGGCCACCCCGACCAGAGATACAGGGCTAAAAATAATATGTAGCGGCGAAGCCGCAAAAAAACCAAGGAGGTATGGAGATGCGTTATTTGAGTGTTTGCGTGTTGTTTGCCGTAGTGTGCGTCATTTCAGCCTGGCGCGGCGCCGCTTGGGCGGAGGGGGCGCAGGTGGCGGAGTTCTCTGTGGGGAAGGCGACAGTATGGGCGATAGCCGACTCCACCGGCGACAGGGAAGCGGGCGTTTTTCCCGACGCCGATCCGGAGGCGCTCGCCCAGTATATGCCGACCGGCAGGGTTCCCTCCGCGGTAATGGTGTTTCTGGTCAAGACCGGGGACGAGACAATCCTGATCGACACAGGGATGGGAGCGCCGTCGGGCGAACGCGCCAGCCGGCTTGACGAAGGGTTGAAGCAGATAGGCGTTGCGCCCGAGGAAATCACCGTTGTTCTCATAACTCACATGCACGGCGACCACATCGGCGGGCTGCTGAAGGACGGAGAAAAGGCGTTTCCGTCGGCGCGTGTTTTGTCCTCCAAGGTTGAACACGATTTCTGGCTGGACCCGAAGTCTGTCGAGCTTTTCCCCGCCCGCGCGGGCGGCTTTGAAATGGCGCGAAACATATTTGGGGTTTACGCCTCGGTTTCGGAGACTTTTGAGTTTGACGCGGAGGCGGTTCCCGGAATTCGGGCTATCGACGCAAGCGGGCACACACCCGGGCAAGCGGCGTTCCTGCTGGAATCCGAGGGAGAAAAACTCCTTTTCTGGGGTGACATCGTACACGCGGCGGCGCTTCAGTTCCCGCGCCCCGACATCTGCGCCAATTTCGACATGGACGTGGAGGGCTCCGCAGCGGCGCGCGTCCGCTTCATGGAGAAGGCCGCCGTTGAAAAACTGCCCGTGGCCGGAGCGCACCTGCCGTTCCCGGGAATCGGCTCGGTGGAAAAAGGTGACGGGAGCGGCTACGTATATACCAGCCGTTAAACCGGAGCCGCCATTGCAGAAAGAGATAAGTCGTTGTATAGTACCGAAATGTATAAAATAAACCCAATATCGTATGCACATGCGATATTACATGCGATATATGGGTGGATTGGGATGTGAGTTCGATAAAAAACATAGCATTGATTGGATATGGCGTCGTAGGGCACGGTGTGGCCGAACTTTTGTCAAAAAACGCCGACGTCATAGCAAAACGCGCGGGAGAGCCGATACGGCTGAAACATATCCTCGAGACCGCAAATCCACGTGCCGGGGACCCAAGACAGGAACTTCTGACGAAAAACGCGGACGATGTTTTCGGCGACTGCGGAGTATCCGTCGTAGTCGAGTGCATCAATAATCTCGAAGCCGCCTACGCTTATTGCAAACGCTCGCTTATGGCAGGCAAGCATTATGTGACTTCAAACAAAAACCTGATCGCCACCTATGGGGCGGAACTCACAGAACTTGCCGTACGCAACGACGTAGCCCTGATGTTCGAGGCCAGCGTCGCGGCGGGTATTCCCGTGCTGCGCCCGCTATACAAATGCCTCAGCTCCAATCGCGTCGACGGCGTAATGGGGATCGTCAACGGAACGACCAATTACATCCTGACCCAAATGAAACGCGAGGGAAGTTCCTTCGCTGACGCGCTGCAAAGCGCTCAGAAGCTGGGCTACGCTGAAACCGACCCCTCGGCTGACGTCCTCGGTTTCGACTCCTGCCGGAAGCTCGCCATTTTGCTGTCCATCGCTTTCGGACGCTACGTCCGCTATGGAGACATACCCACGGAAGGCGTCACCGCCGTCACGAGCTGCGACATCGCCCTGGCCGAAAGGCTCGGCTATTCCATTAAGCTCATTGCCATGGGCAAACTGACCCAATCCGACCAGGTTTACGCGCGCGTCTCGCCTCTGCTGATTCCGCGCGGGCACATGCTGGCGTCGGTGGAGGACGTCTTCAACGCCGTGCATATTTCCGCGGACGCGGCGGGGGTGTGTCGCCTCTATCGTCCCCGCGGGGGCGCGCGGGCCCCTCCCGCGTGGCGGGGGTTCCAGGAGC
>WRKN01000103.1 GCA_009778055.1 Synergistaceae bacterium | reverse complement strand
CCCATCACGGAGGAAGCCATCATAACCAACATAAGGCGCAGGGGATGCGCGTGTCTCATGGTGGCTCATAGATTGTCCGCCTTCCGCGACTGCGACGAGATAATCGTCATGGAGTACGGAAAAATCGCGCAGCGGGGAACCCATAAGCAAATGCTGGCGGCGGGGGGACTCTATCGGGAGCTTGTGGCGGAGCAGACGAGCGCGACGCCATAGGAACCTTTAACTACAATCTGTTTCAATTGAAACAATATGAGCGGTATAAATAATTAAACTTCTACTTCTACCACCTACTTTTGTCTCTCCTCTAATCCACTTTATAGTAGATAAATAATTTGCCGCCTCTTCAAGACTTTTAACATTGTCAATGTGTAATTGAATACACAGAAATGCTATCGGAAACCATCCAAATCGTAAACTTCATTTCTCATTTTACCTCCTATATAACTGCTACCGTCAACGCCTAATGAAGCTAAACGGCTCAGAAAATAACTTTTAATTATAAGCATAGAATCACTATCTTTTCAAGAACGAATATTCGCCTTTGATAAGGTACTGGGATTCATCGCCGAATCACCCAACTCCTCTGCCCTGCCTGTATTTGGCTGCTCTTTGATATAATGACCTTACCCTAGGAAGATAGGCTCGCTTCCGCCCGAGATTTTTCATGCGCCGCACCCCCATGCTGGGCATGACTTCCGGCCGTCTTTTACTATTTGAAAAATTGAGGAGAGTTGTTTATTATGGAGGATATTACGCTTGAGATAAAGAACGTGCTCGACACCGAGCGCCTGTTGACGGCCAGAATGGTTGACTCCATCCTGCGCGCGAACCAAATGGCGAGTTACGCCACGCCGGAGATGCAGGAGATGTTTGGTCAATGGCTGAGCCTGATTGGCGAACAGGTTTTGCGCGAAGTTGGGGAAAAAGGCGAGTGTGACGTTCCGGCGCTGGCGCGTTCCATAGGGGTGAGCGAGGGCACGATTTTTTCGCTGCTGGCGTATCTGCACCGCTCGGGGAGAATACGCGTGGAGACAGTGCGCTTTACAAGCGGCGGCGGCGAAAATCTGGAGGCTTGTCCTTGTTTGAAGGGAGAGGTGGATTGTGTGTAGAAGCAAAAAACGCGCCTTTTGTGTTATTGCGGCGATTGTTCTGGCTGTGATGTTTTCAGGGGCCGCGCACGCCGCCGTCAGATACAAAAATATCGAAAAAGTGCCGGGTTTTCGATTTGAAAATCTTGTGTACGCTTGGAGAAAACTCGAATTGGACGTAGTGAACACCATTTCCGAAAACAGGGTGTTCAGCGGGACGATGATATTTCTCGACCGCCGCGGCAGGCCTCTGGCCCGAGCGAGCCTTCTGCCGAAAAAAGTGGCCGGCCTGAGATCGGAGCGTTATACCGCCTACTTCGTTGAGGGTTCCGGCGAAGCGGCGCGGCAAGCGGTGCGCGTCATCTGGGATTTCGGCGTGAGATGAGGTATTTTTCGTGTCCGGCGCGGGCGCGCTTCATTTTTGCCGCTGCCGTATTTTTAAGTATTTTTGTTTCGAGCGCCGTTTGGGCCAATGACAGCTCGGAGGCGTTTATGTCCGCGACGTTCGGCCTTTCCGCCGCGCGCACGCAGAAACGGATGGAGAACAGCGGCGCGGTTGCCCTTGATTTCCTCCGCGACGGAAAGCTCAACATGAAGGGCACATTCGAGCACAGGTCGGCCATTTTCATGTTCGGCTTCACCCACAAAGGGGGATTGAACCATAAGGCGGCCTATCTCGCCAGTTCCGGCAATTCCGCGTCGGACGAAGCGTTTTATAACGCTTTACGCGCTGCTTACAACGCGCGCTTCGGAAGAACGGACGAACGCGCGCTTCAAAGCGTGAGGGTCAGGGGGCGGTTTACGCAGCAAAGCACATGGAAACCCAATAAGAACACCATCATCACGCTTTCCTACTACCCGGAAAACACCAGCCGCTTCCCGGGCGATTCCCCAAGCGGACGCCCTATCCGCATCATTTACAACTACACGAAATGAACAACTAAGGAGTTATGCCATGAAATTCTTGCTTATATCCACCGGCGGAACGATAGCGTCTGTTTCGTCCGAAAAGGGGCTGGTTCCCGCGTTAACGGGAGAGCAGCTTCTTGAATTCTGCCCGCTTCTGATGGGTTTCGAGCACGATTTGGAAATCACTGATCTTTTTTCCAAGGACAGCTCCAACATAAACCCTCACGACTGGCTCAATATGGCAAAGAGCGTACGCTCCTCCGGCGCCGACGCCGTCATTTTGCTGCACGGCACGGACACTGTTGCCTGGACTGCCGCGGCGCTCTCCTACCTGCTTTCCGACGTGGAAATCCCCATTGTGCTCACGGGCTCCATGATGCCGCCCGGCGAACCCGGAAGCGACGCGCCGGACAACATTTTCGCCGCGTTTCAGTTTGCCCTGCAACTGGCAATGTACAAACGTAAAGGGGTAAGCATAGCTTTCGCCGATACTTTGATTCATGGGCCGAAAACCGCCAAGATCGACAGCCGGCGGAAAAAAGCCTTCGTAAGCGTGGATTACCCTATTTTGGGTGAAATGATGGACAAGGGCAGTCACAAAGTCGCGTGGCTTACGCCCCATTTCCCCAAATTTCAAGGCGGCGGCCCCTGGAGCGGTACGCCGGAGCCGGAGCTGGAAACGAACATCGCGCTTGTGCCTATTTTTCCGGGAATGAAGGCCGCATGGCTGGACGCGGTGACGGCCGCCGCTCCCAAGGCCGTGGTTCTGGAGGGGTTTGGCCTGGGAGGCGTTCCTTATATGGGGGAAAACCTCCTGGGGCCCATAAAAAACGGCCTGTCATCCGGCATACCCTTTATCCTGCGCTCTCAATCCCCTTTCGGCGGAACTGACGCGTCCATATATGAAGTCGGCAGGAAGGCCGTGGACCTGGGCGTCATTTCCGCGCAGGGCATGACGCGCGAGGCGCTTCTGGTGAAACTGATGCTGCTCCTCCCCGTCCTTGGCGGTAAAAATTTGAAAGAAAGTCTGTGCTTCAACCTGTGCGACGACGTTTAGAAGGGGGAGTGTGGGGGCATGAGCGTTTCATCTGAAAAGGCGGGGCAAATCCGGCTTACCGGGCTTTCGGGCTGCGGCGGGTGAGCGGCTAAGATAGGGCCAGGGGACCTGGCTCAAATTCTGGCGGGAATCCCGCAGGTAAAGGACGACCGTATACTGGCGGATTGGGGCTGCGGGGAAGACGCAGCTTTATGGAAAATCGACGACAAACGCCTTGGAATACTGACAGTCGATTTCATCACCCCCGTCGTTGACGACCCCTATGTCTGGGGGCAGATTGCCGCGGCCAACTCGATAAGCGACGTGTTCGCAATGGGGGGCCGGCCGGTTGTCGCTCTGAACGTGGTTGCGTTCCCGACGCAGGAACTCCCGCTTGACGTTTTGAAAAAAATCCTGGAGGGCGGATTTTCCAAGGCTCGCGAGGCCGGAACATTTCTGGCCGGAGGGCACAGCGTGATGGACAATGAACCAAAGTACGGACTGGTCGTGTACGGCGAGGTTAACGAAGACAGCGTATGGCGCACGACAGGCGCCCACGCCGGCGACCTGCTGATCCTCACCAAGCCGGTGGGAACGGGAATAGCCGCGGCGGCCCTCAAGGCCGGAGTGACGGAAAACGCGGAGTCCTTTACCGACGCCGCGCGCTGGATGACCACACTCAACGACGTCCCGTCCAAGATGCCGGACGACCTTCTCCGCGCCGTTCACGCCGCCACGGACGTAACAGGCTTTGGATTGGCCGGGCATATTTTGGACATGCTGAACGCGGAGGACGGAGGAGAGCAGTTAAGCCTCCGCTTGTTCCTGCGGGACGTGCCGCTTTTGACAGACTTGCTCAAGCTGGCCTGCGGAGGCGGCGGAGGGGCGAAAAGAAACCGCGGGGCGTACGCCGGCAGGGTAAAGATTGACAAAGGGTACTCCCCCGCCGAGGCAGAAATCCTGTTCGACCCTCAGACGTCGGGAGGGCTGCTCTTGGCCGCGCCTCCCCCCCGCGCCGGGGAAATACTGGCGGCCTGCCGCGCCGCCGGATTCATCCGCGCCGCCGTAATCGGAGAGTTTATGCAGGCACAGGCGCCGGGAAAAGGCATAATAGAAGTGGCGTGACTTAGTGTCAGTCCAACAGGTGAATAAACAACCCGCTGCGGAGTTTCGGCTCGAACCACGTGGATTTCGGCGGCATGATCTTACCGGCGTCAACCACGGCAAACAACTCCTCCAAAGACGTGGGATACAGGGCAAAGGCCACGGCCATTTCACCGGAATCCACACGTTTTTCCAACTCCTTCAGACCTCGCATACCGCCCACAAAATCAATACGCTTGCTGGTTCTGGGATCTTCGATTCCCAGAACCGGCTCCAGCAGCATGTTTTGCAGAATGGACACGTCCAGCGCCTCCAGCGGATCGTTTGGAATCAGGCTGTCTTTGACCCGCAGCAGATGCCACTTCCCATCGAGATACATACCGAAGCTGTGGACAGCGGGGGGTTTGCCATCCGGACTGGGAGTAACGAGAAATTTTTCCTCAACCTTTTTCATCCACTCCGCCTGAGACATACCGTTGAGATCTTTCACCACCCGGTTGTAGTCCATTATATATAACTGGTCGTGAGGAAACAGCACGGCCAGATAATAATTGTATTCCGCGTCCTGACCGTCATTCCGAACATTCTCCCGGCGCTTGAGCGCCACCTTGGCGGCGGCGGCGTTCCTGTGATGCCCGTCGGCGATATACAGGCGGGGCACTTGCCTGAAAAGGGCCTGTAAATCCGCCATTGCCCCCGGATCCGACAACAACCATACCTGGTGTCCGACGCCGTCCTCCGACACAAAGTCATACACAGGGGAATGGCCCTGAGTCCATGAGTTGATTGATTCGTTTACGCCGCTTTGGGCTCGGTAGGTCATAAAAATCGGCCCCGTTTGAGCGTTGCAGGTTTCCACGTGACGGACTCTGTCTTTTTCCTTGTCTTCCCGGGTCAATTCGTGCTTTCTGATCGTTCCGTCCAGATATTCATCGACGGCGGCGCATACTACGACACCTGTCTGTGTCCTGCCGTCCATTGTGACGGCGTAGATATAGAACATGGGCGACTCGTCCCGGCGCAGAATCCCGTCTGCGATCATCTTCCGCAGGTTTTCAGCGGCTTTTTCGTAGACCCGGTCGTCGTAAAGGTCTATGTCCGGCGCCAGGTCAATTTCCGACTTGTCCACGTGAAGGAAGGAATGGGGATTGCCCGCCGCCATCGCTCCGGCCTCTTCGCTGTTCAATACGTCATAGGGCAAAGCGGCCACGGATACAGCGTATTCTTCCTTGGGGCGGACGCCTCTGAAAGGTCTTATCGTTGCCATTGTCGCCATCCTTTCTGTAATTCAAAATTCAAAATTCAAATTTTCGGCGGTATAACGCAAAACGGCCCCCGGTTCTCACCAGGAGCCGTTCGTTAACTATCTCGGATCCGTTCAGATCGAGGGGACTACCTCAAGCTCCACTTCCCTGGTCAGTATCTCCGCATAGCTGTACGACACCGTACTCGACTTGGATTCCACATACATCGTAAATATCTTCGGGTACACGTTCACGACAACCCCATGCGTCACTTCCATCTTGTTGCGCCCTTTTGACGTGCGGCATTTGACTTTTTGCCCTTTGTAGGTTACGATTTCGTCCTTTATAGACGTAAGAGTTCTTAGCATAAATCTCACTTCCTTTTGTGGATAATGTTAGCATAGAAGAGCCGAAAAAACAAATAAACAAGCAAACTCTAAGCCCTTAGCACATGCCGGTCCGCGTTTTCAAAAAACGAATTTATCAATGGGCGGCGCATATTTTTCAAACTCATGTTATCCTGAATTTCAGGTGAGGTGATTCGGCAATGACCGCTGGCGACGCAAAACTCCGCATGGCTGAACTTTACGGACAACTGGCCCGGCATGGGCGGCTCTATCATGAAGATGACGCCCCCGTCATTTCCGACGCGGAATACGACGCGATGCTGCGTGAACTCAACGAACTGGAGGGCGCTCATCCGGAATTTGCCGGCGCCGATTCCCCCACAAAACGCGTGGGCGGCGCGGCGCTGGAAAAGTTTGAGAAGGTTGAGCACGAACATCCCATGCTGTCTCTCGATAACGTGTTCGACGAAGGGGAGCTGAGAGATTTTGGGGCGCGCATTGACGAGCGCCTTAGCGCGGACTCCCTCGAAAAAGGCGGGTTTGTCTGCGAAATGAAAATAGACGGCCTCGCCGTATCTTTGACGTACGAGGACGGGGTGTTCGTCAGAGGCTCGACGCGTGGGGACGGGAGAATCGGAGAGGACGTGACCGAAAACCTCCGCACGGTCAAAAATCTGCCGTTGCGCCTGAAAGGCGTCATGCCCGGAAAGCTGAACGTACGCGGCGAGGTTTTTATCACGCGCGGGCAGTTTGCCGAACTGAACAGAACCCGCGAGGAAAACGGCGAGCCGCTTTTCGCCAACCCGCGCAACGCGGCGGCCGGCAGCCTGCGTCAGCTCGACTCCAAAATAACCGCTTCGCGCGGGCTTTCCATGTTTTTATATTATATTGTAGAACCCGAGAAGCACGGTATTGTGAAACACAGCGACGCGCTGCGGCGGCTGGCCGAACTCGGGTTTCCGACTCAGGAGGCCTGGGCTTTCTGCGAAACGATGGACGACGTTGACGCGTTCATCGAAAAATGGCGCGAGCGGCGTTTCGATCTCGATTACGTAACAGACGGCGCGGTAGTCAAACTCGACGACATGACCCTCTGGGACCGGCTTGGCTCTACCTCTCACGCCCCCAGGTGGGCCGCGGCGTTCAAGTACCCGCCTGAGACGGTCTATACCCGTGTCTTGAGCATTGACATTTCAGTGGGACGCACGGGGGCGCTGACTCCCGTGGCCAGCCTCGAACCCGTGCGGGTGAGCGGAACAACGGTGCAGCGCGCCGGGCTGCACAACGAAGACGAGGTGCGGCGCAAGGACGTCAGGGTCGGCGACAGGGTGAAAGTCCACAAAGCCGGGGAGATAATTCCCGAGATAGTGGACGTGGACAAAGACGCCAGGACGGGCGCGGAGACGCCTTTTGAAATGCCCTCGTCGTGCCCGGTATGCGGTTCTCAGGCCGTGCGCCTGCCCGGCGAGGCTGCGGTAAGATGCCCCAACCGAAGCTCATGCCCGGCCCAGTTGAAGGAGGGGCTGCGCCATTTCGCCTCACGAGGCGGCATGGACGTGCGCGGGCTTGGCGACAGCCTGGCCGGTCAGCTCATAGAGAAAAAGGTGATTCAAAACCTGGCCGACCTATATTCCCTGACGGTGAACGACATAGCGGAGCTGGACCGAATGGGGGAAAAGTCGGCGCAAAACCTCATCGACTTCATAGAAAAATCCAAAAAACGCCCCCTTTCGGCCTTTATAGCCGCGCTGGGGATTCGTTTCGCCGGGGAAAGAGCGGCGGATATCCTGGCCGCTAACTTCGGTTCAATGGAAACCCTGCGGAGCGTGTCGGAGGACGAACTGGCGCTCGTGGACGGCATAGGCCCCGTTATAGCCTCGTCGGTCGAGGCTTTTTTCAACGACCCGGCAAACGTAAAACTGCTGGCGCGCCTGGAAGAAAGCGGCTTGTCCGCGCTGACCGCCAAATCCGACCCAGCGGTCAACGCGCCGCGTAAAGGGATTTTCTCCGGAATGACAGTGGTGTTTACGGGAGAAATATCCTCCATGACGAGAGACGAGGCGGAAAAACTGGTAAGGGAACACGGCGGCAAGGCCACAAAGAGCGTCAGCGCCAAAACGTCGCTGGTGGTGGCGGGAGATAACGCCGGCTCGAAGCTGGACAAGGCGGCAACCCTGGGCGTCAGGGTGATTGACGAGGCCGAGTTTCAGAAGATGATTGATTTGTTATAAACGCAAACGTTCAAACCATACCCCACCTGACAAACCTCACGTCCTCCCGTCCGGGAAATGCCCTATACACACCTGTATCGCAATCCGGCAGCTTACTTTTTCATAATACGACATGGCAGACTCCATAAATTTTATAGGTTACTTATACCATACTATATTATAAATGGATATGCAAGTGGACGGGACGCCCGGGTGTGCGTCCCCTACGGTTGCCGGTGTGCCGGTGTGCGTGGACAAACACGGGCGGCAGATTGCCGCCCCTACGCCCGGATTTGCGCCCTCGCCCGCATGGAAATATTCTCGACCATCACCGTAGGGGCGGCAACCCCCAAGGGGCCTTCTGGTGAAGAATCTAAGCGACCGACTCCGCTCCTTCCTCGCGGGTCGTCTGCATATCTTCCGGCTTCGCCGGAATTCACCTTGTCCTGCCGCCCGTTTCCCCAAAATCACATGAAGCCTTGCAATCACACGACATACGCCTCGCACGTCCTATCAAAAAGCCTTTCGATGGTTTTAACACAATTGG
>WRKN01000102.1 GCA_009778055.1 Synergistaceae bacterium | reverse complement strand
CGGCATGGCGCTCATGTTTCGTTAACTGAGAAATTGGGTTGGTTTTTAACGAATTGTGTTATAATGCGGCTTGTATTGAATAATCGAACGCCCCATTTCTTACAATTGGGGCGTTTGGTTTATTTTTTAATTTCGACCTCGCGGAGCTTGGTAAGCTCAAGCGAAGTTTTGAAATTCCGTCAAACTTTCAAACGCCCTAAACCTTCCAATAGTGCTCATGACTGTATTCACACATGCTATAATTATCCGCAGTAAAAGTCATGCACGGGAACTTTCAAGGTGTAATAAGTGGCGTAACGCAAAAATAAAAGAACTTAGGGTGAATCTCTTGATATTTGATATCGCTGGTAAATAAAGATGAAATTTGAAAACAATGGTATAGCCCTTTATAGGCGATACCGCCCCCAAAAATTTTCCGAGGTCGCGGGGCAGTCCGTTGCTGTGGACGTGCTTGTAAAGAGCCTCGAACGCTCGCTGGTCGGGCACGCGTACCTTTTTTCCGGCCCGCGCGGATGCGGCAAGACCACAGCCGCCAGGCTGCTGGCGAAGGCGCTCAACTGCCTGTCGCCCCTTGGCTGCGAACCGTGCTGCGAGTGTAAAAACTGCCTCGCGATAACCGCCGGGGAAAGCCTTGACGTCATAGAAATAGACGGGGCTTCCAACAACGGCGTGGACGAGGTTCGGGAGCTGAAAACCCACGTGACCCTCGCGCCCTTTTCGTCCCGGTACAAGGTCTACATAATAGACGAGGTTCACATGCTTTCCATCGCCGCCTTCAACGCGCTCTTGAAAACGCTGGAGGAGCCGCCCGCGCACGTGGTGTTCATTCTGGCGACGACGGAGGCCCACAAAGTACCTGTGACGATCCGTTCGCGCTGTCAGCACATACCGTTTCACCGCATAGGAACTCGGGAAATCCACGACAGGCTGACGATGGTGTGTTCCGCCGAGGGGTTCCCGGCCGCGCCCGACGCCCTGTGGGAGATAGCGCGTCAGGCCGACGGCGCTTTACGCGACGCCCTTTCGATGCTGGAGCAGATTTCAGGCTTGGGAAAAGAGATTGCCCTGTCCGACGTGGAGACCGTTCTGGGGCAGGTCGGCCGCCCTTCGATGGAGCGCTGGCTATCCGGCTGGCGCGACGCCGATCTGGAGACCTTTGTAGAGCTTGACAGGATGCTTTCCGGCGGGGCTTCGCCCCAGCGCTTCATAGAAGAACTTTTCTCGCTGGTCCGCAACCTCTGGCTTGCCGCCAGGTGGAAAGACGCGTCGGACGCGCTTGACGTATCCGAACAGGAAAAGGAATATCTCAAAAAAGAAGCGCCGCTGTGGGAACCGGCCGCGCTGGAGTCTCTCATGCGTTTTCTGGCGGAGCTCATGCCCCAGACGCGCATGGGGCTCAGGATAGACGTCCTTTGCGGGCTGCTCATGACAAAGGTAACCCAATTGAAGGACCCTCCGAAAAGCCTCCAAAGCACAAATATCTCCTCGGGTCTTCCCGCCCCGGCGGCTGTTTCGGAACGTCCGGCCGTCAAACCCGCCGCCCCACCTGTGCGCGTCCCTCCCCCCGCTCCCGCCGCCAAACCGGAAGAACCCTTGGACGCAAGCGCGTGGAAACAGTATCCCGAGGATAAGTGGAGCGACGCGCTCCGTGACGCGCGTGAAAAGGAGTTTTTGCTGTATTGCGCGCTGCTGGACGCAAAACCGTTCGTGGACGAGGGCAGGGGAGGGGCGCTGGTTCTGGATATGGCGGAACGCTACTGTTACGAGGTTCTGAGGCTGGATAGGCACAGGCAGCCTTTGTTGAAAAATGTTTTGGCGTTTTTTCAAGACGCCCCGGAGGTCGTTTTGCGCTGCGGGGAGCGGTGGGTGTCGTGCAGCGTAAGTCAGGTGCAAACCGCTGAACCCGCTGGAAAAAAGAAAGCCAACGAACCCGGCGCTGAAAATTTTTCCCCGCCCCTGTCCCCGCCGGAGCGCGAACCTGAAACGGCAGGCTCGCGTTCCGTAACCAGCGTTCCCTTCGCCGGGCTGGTTCAGGAGGTTACGCGCTGGATGGGCGGCGAGGTGATAATGGTGCGCAGCGGAGAAAGCGCTGAGAGCGGCGAAAGCGACGAATATGAAAGCGTCACGGACGAAAGTTCTGGCGAGAAATAAGCTCACGGGCATACGTCAATAAATGGGCGGATTGGGTGTAAGGGGCGGATTGCCATCCGCCCCTACGACTTGACCAAAACCCGTTCATACAATCAAAACTGCCGGTAACGTTCAAGCCATCTCGGGACGCCCAGTGAACGGGACGCCCGGGTGTGCGTCCCCTACGGCCGCCGCTTGGCTTATGCTCCTAAAGCCTTGCAATCACACGACATACGCCTCTAACGTTCTATCAAAAAGCCTTTCGATGGTTTTAACACAATTGGCAAAACGATGATGGCTACTGATGAAAGGCGACCTACCAACTATCAAAAAGTACACTTTTTGATAGCGAACTAAGTTTTGAAAGAATAGCATACAAGTCAATCAACTTCAATACCCTTTCCAAAAAATTTCTCAAAAATAATTTTTGTAAAGGCAAAATCATCGTAGTTCCTCCACAGCCGTTTTTGGTAAATGGTCGGAAAATCGTGCGCAAAATATCGAAAATTTCAAGAATAAGCCTTAAAAATTTTCCTAAAACGTACCCGAGGGAAACTATCAAAAAGTGTACTTTTTGATAGTGAAGAAAGAAGCGGGAAAGGAGGGGGGCCGGATCGGATAAAGCGGAATCGGAATGTAGGGTTTGTTTCTACGCGCTGTGTAGCTTTATGGATGATTGCCCGTCGGTTTGGGGTAATCCGGCCTTAAGACAGGGAGGTAGGGTTATGTTTAAGAATCGTAAAGGTTTTACTCTGGTTGAGTTACTGATAGTTATCGTGATTATCGGAATCCTTGCTGCGGCGATGTTGCTTTCGAGCGGATCGGCGACGGACTCGGCGGAGGCTTCGAACATCGTGAGTGATTTGCGAAGCTTGAAAACTGCCGCGTTGATGCACTGGGCTGACAGTATGGATTCGTACGAGCGGGGGACGAGCCCTGTGACTTTCGGCGCCAGTCAATTGCCTATGTTGGCGTCGTATTCCGATAACCCGACCAAGTACAATGACCCGACGCGGTTCACGTGTCGTACTGGGACGGTAGATGGCAGAGCCAATACTTGGTTGGTAGGTCGACGCGTCGGAGATGCGGTAGATGCTGGAAACACGACCGTAGGTGTGAGACGACGCTTGGCGGGGAGATCGGCGTCGGTCGGGATATATGGGGGTGACGGCGGGACGATCACCACGGGAACATCCTTCGCTGAGACTGACTTAATCGCGTGGATGCTTGCCCGATAAATTGCTGACCTTCGGGACTTCTTTAGTTCCCCCTTTAGGAGTTCCATTTGGGCCCCCTTTTCAAGGGGGCTTTTTGGTTGGTAGGGGCGGCAACCTGCCGCCCGTCTCCGGTATGCGTGAACAAACACGGGCGGCAGATTGCCGCCCCTACGCCCGGTTTCGAGGAGACAATTGATATGAAAGAATTACCCAAACGTAAACCCAACAGATTAAAAAATTACGATTACCGCCAAGACGGCGCGTACTTTGTGACGATTTGCGCCCTCGGCCGCATGGAAATATTCTCGACCATCGACGTAGGGGCGGCACCCCCCAGGGGGCCTTCTCTTCCGGCTTCGCCGGAATTCACCTTGTCCTGCCGCCCGCGCCTGACTCACACCGGAGATATAATTGAAAATGAAATATTGACGTTATCGCGTACCTATGAGGGCGTATCTGTGGATTGTTCCGTGATCATGCCAAACCATGTTCATATGATTATCGGTATTTACGGGAACGGGCGGCAGGATGCCGCCCCTACGGTGTCGCGGATGATGAATCAATGGAAACGGGCTGTTTCTGTTAAAGTCGGTTATTCCGTCTGGCAAAAATCCTTCCATGACCACATTATCCGCGACGAAGACGATTACCGGCGGATTGCGGAATATATCGAAAACAACCCCCAAACCTGGACGGAAGATTGCTTTTACAGGGACGCCGATTCGTTTATGAAATTCGAGGAAATTGCCCCGCAAAGCGTTTGCTCAGGAGCGGCGTTCTGATGTATCTCGACGTTTTCGCGAACCGAATGAACACCCGCAAAGGTTTTTCGTTGATAGAGCTGCTGATCGCCGTTCTTGTTATCTGTATCCTGGCGATGGCAATGATGCTGGCCGCCGGTTCGGGGAGGTCCTCCGCCGACGCGACTGTCATCGTCAGCAATCTGCGCAGCCTGAGAAGCGCGTGCGTGGCGTTCTACTTAATGGAAAGGGACAACCTCGGCGCTGCCGAAACCAGCGGCGAAAACAATATAGCCCTGCTTGCGCCGTACATGGCCGACCCGTCCATATTGGGGGGAGCTTACAAGTTTGTGATCATTGACGATGGTTACGGCGGAGCCAAATGGTGGGTGGGCTTCAACTTCGACGAGGGCGAAAAAAGCGATAAAGTCAAGGAAAAACTGTTCGGCAGAGCCAGGACGCTGGGGCTTTACGGTGAAAGTGAAGGAGTGTACGGGCTTTTCGATAAATATATTTATAAGGACGTGTGGATGCTTGCCCGGTAGGATGTGACCGCAAGGTATCGTACTGTGAAGTCCCGGAAAAGAAACAACGGCAAGATAATCCTCGCCAGGATTCCTCATCTTGCCGCTGCTCTCTACTTGTGAAGAAACTAAGCGATCGACACAACTCGCTATGCTCGTCGGTCGCCTGCTTATGGGTACTCCGCCTAATCCTGTTATTGTGGGATAAGCGGCCCCGCTAAGATAGGGGGAATATCTAAAATAGGGTCAACTCCCCTTCACGTTGGCCCTATTATACCATTGCCACACGACACAACCCCATTAAAAATACCGACGAAAATTGATAACGCCCTGGTGCCGTTTCAAACGACTGTCTCCACCCCGAGCCTGCGCATTGCCTCCGCCAATATCCACCGGATGTCGCGGGCGCCCTCCGGTGGCAGCGGGCCTTTGCGAACCGGTAGTTTGGCCTCTCTGAACGCGCCCGTGTAGGTTCCCTCGCGCTCCGCCCATGCCGTTATCGGGAGAACGGCGTCGAAAGTGCCTTCGCACGCGTTGGACGCGAGCAAAACTTTCCTCACATCTTTCGAGGCAAAAGCATCTAATTTAAAATCCTCCGGCGTACAGCCGATAAAAACCGCGTTTTTCATCTTCGGAGCTTCCAGGATATTTACAAAGAGGCCGGATTCCGCAAGACCGCGAAAGTTGGCCCCCAGATAATAAAGGCTCCTCAGGTTCTCAGGGAAAAGGGAACAGTCTTTCTTGAATTCCGCGGCCTTTGACAGGAGCGCCATCTTACGAGCCAATTCCGCTGTGTCCGGTTTACCAAAGGACGTCAATAATTCCTCCCACGAACCGCAATCTTCGTCATCATAGTAAGGGAAAGCTTTATTCAAGGTCGTATAAACCAGTGTGTGGCGAGATAGCCTGCTTTCCCGTAGCGCCGTCTTTAACGCCTTTACCGCCCCGAATTCCTGGTCCGTCAAAGAGGAACCCAAAAATATAAAGACTCCGTCTTTCAAAATTTCGGCCAGCTTCTCTATTCCCTCGTCCCACTCGGCAGGCTTCCCGTCAACCATCGGCCGGGTGAGGCGGTCTTTCGAGACGCTATGGAAATGATAGCGCCCGCGCAGGCAGGTCAACCCCCGGTTCGGGGAGTCCGCGGAATCCATGTCCGTGGTTATTCGGGTTATTCTCGCGCGCTCCCTGTCCATGTTCAGCACCAACTCGCAGCCTACCGGGCAATGAGGACAGGTGGTCTTCACCGTCGCCATCCTGTCCTGGTGGGGCAGGCGCTCCACGCGGCGCTCCATCAGCGCCCCGACTGGGCAAACCTGGGAGCAGAGTCCGCAGAAGGTGCAGTCGGAGCGCTCCATGTCCCTGTAAAACTGCGCCGCCATGACGGACTCAAACCCGCGCTTAGCGAAATCTATCGCGTGTACCCCCGCCACCTCGTCGCATACGCGGACGCAGCGCCCGCACAGTATGCACTTGTCCATGTTGCGGACGTAGTAACGGTTGACCGCTTCCTCTTTCTTGATATGTGCCCCGGCCACGCGCTCAGGAGAAACCTCCAAATCAATGGCGTACTCCCTGAGTTTACACTCGTGAATGTCGGGACAGCCGCACTCCATGCAGCGCGACGACTCGGTGAGCGCCTGTTCCAAAGTCAGCCCGTGGTTGTATTCGACATTGGGAGCCTTGAGCCGGATCTCGGCCTGGTCTTCTTTGGGATGCTCGCGCTCTATCTTCGCGACGTGAGAGAAGTCTTCGGGGCCCAGGTCGTTGTTCACCACGTCATAGACAAAACTTTTTTTAGGCGTTCCAAACCTGATGTACCGGTCCACCGACTCGGCGCACCAGTGTCCGTTGCCGATGGCTTCTATGGCTATCTTCGCCCCGGTCTGCTGATCCCCGCAGCAGAACACTCCGGGCAGGGGAGTGGAGTAGTTTTCGTCCACCTTCATGCGCCTTCCGTCGTGCAGTTCCACCGGGACGTCGGAGAAGCTGACGCCCTGGCCGATGGCGGCAATCACGTTGTCCACCTCAAGGACGAACTCCTCTCCGGTGGGGACGGGGCTACGGCGGCCGGAGGCATCCGGGTCGCCGAGCTTCATACGCTCGCATATGAGGCGTTCGGCCTTACCATTACCTTCAACCGCTTTTGGCGCGGCCAGGTATATGAACTCCACGCCTTCTTCCATGGCCTCCCGAATCTCGACGTCCTCGGCGGGCATTTCATCCCTTGTGCGCCGGTAGACTATGTAAACTTTTTCCGCCCCAAGACGCCGCGCGCAGCGGCACGCGTCCATGGCGGTGTTGCCTCCGCCCACGACGGCGACGCGGTTGCCTATCTTCATAGGATTGTGGGTGTTCACCTTGTACAAAAAGTCTATCCCGCCTATGACGCCCGGGAGGTTTTCTCCCTCCACGCGCATGGAGGAGGATTTCCAGCAGCCCATGGCCAGTACGACAGCGTCGTATCCCGAGCGCAGTTCGTCAAGAGATATATCTTTGCCCAGCGCCGTTCCCGTTTTCAGTTTTATCCCGTGCTCCAAAATCCAGCTTGCCTCGGCGTCGAGCACCTCCTGGGGCAGGCGGTAGTCGGGGATGCCGTACCGCATCATTCCGCCCGGGCGTTGTTCGCGCTCGTATATGACGACCCCATACCCCATAAGTCTGGCGAAGTAGGCGAACGACAGTCCTCCTGGGCCTCCTCCAACGACTGCGATTTTCTTCCCGTTTTCGATTATTTTCGGCACGTCGCCCAGGGAGCCCTGTTCTATTCCCCAGTCCGCCACGAAACGTTTGACTTCCCTTATGCCCACGGTTTCGTCAACGAGGTTGCGGCGGCATTTTTCCTGGCATGGGGCCGGGCATACGCGCCCGATGCTTGCGGGCAGCGTTATGTGGTCGTGCAGTTCGTCAAGCGCCGCGCGGTATGCTCCCCGGGCGGTCAGGTTCAGGTAGGACTGCACCTTTCCCTGTGCAGGGCAGGCCAGGTTGCAGGGAGGGCGGCAGTCCCCCACGTGGTCGGAGAGCATCAGTTCCAGCGCCAGGCGGCGCGCCGCCAGCACGCGGTTTGTGTTGGTGCGCACGATCATGCCGGGGGCTATGGCGTTTGTGCAGGCGCGCATCAAGGCTCTCGCTCCCTCTATTTCGACGAGGCACACAGAGCAGCCCCCGTGAACCGAAAGATGCGGGTCGTAACAGAGCGTGGGAATTTCTATCCCCGCCTCGCCGCACAGATCCAGCACCTTCTGCCCCGGATATCCGTAAACGTCCTTGCCGTCAATTGTGACTTTTATGGTTCTGTCCATTTTCATATCTCCTAGTCAACCGAAATGCAGGAAACCGGGCAGCTATTTTTGCAGAGCCCGCATCGCACGCAAAGTTTGTCGTCAATGAAATGAGGCTTTTTCAGCTCTCCCGATATCGCGGCCACCGGGCACGCTTTGGCGCAGCGCGTGCAGCCTATGCAGCGCGGCGCGTCCACCGAGTACCGGATCAGGGCCGTGCACACCTTGGCGGGGCACTTCTTGTCCACTATATGCGCCTCGTACTCGTCCCGGAAGTATTTAATCGTGGTCTGAACGGGGTTCGGCGCGGTCTGCCCCAGCCCGCAGAGGGAGCCGTCCTTTATCTGCTCCGCCAAACTCAGGAGTTTGTCGATGTCGTCGAGCGCGCCCTCGCCCCGCGTTATCCTTTCAAGAATCTCCAGCATCCTTTTCGTGCCGACGCGGCAGAAGGGGCATTTTCCGCAGGACTCTTTCTGCACGAACTCCAGGAAGAAATGCGCCACGTCCACGACGCACGTGTCCTCGTCCATGACGACCATGCCGCCGGAGCCCATGATGGCCCCCGTCGCGGTTATGGACTCGTAGTCCACGGGAGTGTCCAGAAGATGCTCCGGAACGCACCCGCCGGAGGGGCCCCCCAGTTGAACGGCCTTGAACCTGCGGTCGTTTTCTATGCCTC
>WRKN01000101.1 GCA_009778055.1 Synergistaceae bacterium | reverse complement strand
ATCTTATCGTTGCTCAGTAGCGCGAAGAACCCATAATAACGTTTGTCTTCCTTCACCGCTTCTTCTTTCACGGTCACGCGAATGCCTCGAACAGGTGTCGATTTGACTTCAAAGTACTTTTCGTAGAGTTTTTCATGTTCGCAAACGCGTTTTCCAGATAGGAGTTCATTCTTCAGCCCCATAAGCCTGCGATCGAAGTTCTTCTGGTCTTCCGCTGCCTTGCCAATGTTGTCGTAAAGGGTTGACGCCCCCCTAATAGGAGAACACAAAAATGTACAGCGGCTTCCAATAACACCCCGTGCTTTCCATGGCAACCATCTGAACATCGTTCTCTTTGAGTCACGCTGCCATTTCGTGCAGCTCACACGTTAACGTTCCGAATTCCCTGACTTGTGTCTTGCGCCCGATCCGCAGACACACCATGATCATCTTCTTATGCACATTGATTCCCGCGCAACGCTCGTAAATGACTTCTTTTTGGTCGATTTTTGATGGATGATTCTTCTTCATCACAAACACTCCCCCAAAAGTTAAATTTACGGCGCGGCTTCTGTATTTATCGCAATTTACCGTACGTCCTCATTCGCCATAAGGCAGGAACATTCCGCAGTGCGGAGCAGAAGCCTATCTCATATTGATGCTCGAGTTCGTGTCCCAAAAAAAATCGAGCTCGTACCGATATGTTATATTATCGCTGTATTAAGCCGTTTTCGTTCATCGTGGTGATTGAAAAAATCATGGGTATTGATGCGTTTGCCCTGAGGATGAGCCTTTATATGGTAGGATAAAGAATGAATAATGCTATCACGGAGGACTGAACATAATTATGATCGGTTTTCAAAATCAGATACCGCTCAAATCTTTGACTCCCCGCTCAAGTTTGGTTATGCTCATGCGCACGCTCTACCGTATGGGGCTGAACTACTGTGTGCTGCCCCCTTCGGGAGAATACGCGTACGTAATAGTGTTCACAAAGGAGCAGTTGGTATCACTCATCGAGCGCAGCAGCTCGGACTCGGACCCGTTCATAGCGGAAATTCCAAGGCGTGTGGCTCAGGGGCTTTTCAAACCGGTTGCCATTTTCAAGTCTGACTCCTCGTCGAGCGATTTCGTGTCGAGCGTCGGTTTTGCCGAGCCGGAACGGCTTCAGGTGCTGGTAATAGAAGAAGACGGAGCTAAAGTCTCGTCCCTGAAAGAAGCTCTTGCCCCCAGGGTTCCGGATCTTCCGGAGTGGTGGGAGGCCCCCGTCCCCTTCGCAATGTGCGGATACGGAAAATTGCACGTCAACCACACGGCCATGCTGATGTTTGGCTCGGACCTAAAACGTATACCGATCGGCGACATCCCGGACAAAAACGAGTTTCTCGTTACGCTGGAAGGCGGGGAAAGCCGTTGTTCCGT
Organism: Synergistaceae bacterium; assembly: GCA_009778055.1. Lineage (GTDB taxonomy): Bacteria > Synergistota > Synergistia > Synergistales > Aminobacteriaceae > WRKN01. The sequence continues at coordinate 7,189 of WRKN01000101.1, read as the reverse complement.
AACCTTTCGCCGCCTGGAAGGCGACATTTTCGTTCTGGAGGACTCCACGAGCGACATAACCGCAGCCGAGGAAGTGGCTTGGTGGGCTGCGGTAGGTAAAGCGTGGGCCTCTACGCTGGACCAGGAAAAACTCTCTTACAGACGATGCGGCGAGGAAGAAGCGGAGCGCCTTCGTTCTGAAAAAACACTGGTGTTTCCGTGCGAGTGGGGAGGGGAACTGCTGGGATATTTTTGTGTCACGGATAAGCCTGAGGTCAAAGCTGACAGCAAAGCCAAAGCCAAAACCAAGGTTGACTCCAAAACAGATGCCAAGCCGGACCGTTCCCGCCGGACGCGCCCGAAGAAAACCGAAAGCCCTGAAGCCGCGGCGCAAGTTTCTGCGGCCGGTCCCCGCAGGGCTCCGAAAAAGCCCGACAAAAAAACAGCAAAACCCGAGAACGACGACACTTTGAATATCCTTGGGCCGCAAACCCTTGGCCTTCTCGCGCCGGGAGCGCAGTTTCCCGCCATCGAGCCGGACGGGGAAGCCGCCGAGCCGGAAAAAGAGAGGCCGCAAAAGCTGAAAAAAACCGTAAAGAAGGATAAAGTATAGTGAATGTCTGATCCGAAGGTAAAACTGATCGCCGGTGTGCTGTACCCGGACGGCGAAGAGGGCGAAGGGTGGTTCGCGTGGACGCTCGGTAAGCTGAAAGCCCTTTGGGGCGAACATGAAAACGTAAGTCCGCCCGTGCCGTTCGCGGCCACTGACTACTATCGGGACATAGCCCCCCGCTTAGCGCGGCGTTTCGTGTGTTTCGAGGGGCTGGCCCGGGCCGGTGATCTGCCGGACTGGAAACACGCCTCCATAGGAGTGGAAGGCGAAAGCAGAAATCCCAGAATCGTAAATATAGACCCCGGTTATGTGGACGGCGCGCGCCTCGTCCTTGCCTCCACCAAGGATCACGCTCACCGCGTCTACTTGAGGAACGGAATTTTCGCGGAGGTTACGATGCGCTTCAGATTCGGAAAGTGGATGCCGTTCGATTATACTTTTCCCGACTTCGCGGGCGGCGCGTATGATAGATTTCTATCGGCCGCGCGTGAGTCGTGGCTGGAGGGAAAAAGGAGGACGAAGCAATGATAAAACGTTACGCCACGGAGGAAATGTCCAGGATATGGAATGAGGAGAACAGGTATGCCGTCATGCTGCAGGTGGAACTCGCGGCTTGCAAGGCGTGGAACGAGCTGGGGCGGATACCGGACGACGCGCTCGACGACATTTTCAGTAAGGCGTCGTTTTCCGTGTACCGCATCGCCGAAATAGAGAGATCCGTGCAGCACGACGTCATATCCTTCGTTACGGCCGTGGCTGAAAAAATCGGCGAAAGCGGACGTTACCTCCACCTTGGGCTTACAAGCAGCGACGTGCTCGACACGGCGTCGTCGCTGATGCTGCGCGAGGCCATGCAGATAGTCAGGGGAGCGCTGCTGGAACTCGACGCCGCGGTTGTGGAGAAGGCGGCACAGTACAAACGCCTGCCCTGCGTCGGGCGTACCCACGGCGTTCACGCCGCTCCGATGACGCTTGGGCTCAAGTTTTTGAACTGGCATGACGAGTTGCTGCGCGACATCGAGCGCCTGGATTTGGCCATGTCGCAGAGTATTTGGGGTAAAATTTCAGGAACGGTAGGCACTTACGCGATTTGCCCCCCCGAGATAGAGGCGCGGGTGTGTGAAATGCTGGACTTGAAGCCTGCCCCCATATCCAACCAGATTTTACAGCGCGACCGCCACTCCTGCATGATGAACGCAATAGCCCTGCTGGGCTGCGGGCTGGAGCGCATGGCAACGGAGATCCGCCACCTTCAGTACACTGAAGTCGGGGAGTTTTGCGAACCGCTTGGGGGCTACCATAAGGGCTCGGGTACAATGCCTCACAGGCGCAACCCGGTCAAGAGCGAACGAATTTGCGGTATGGCGCGCCTCCTGCGCGGTTATGCTCTTACGGCTATGGAAAACGTGGCTCTGTGGCACGAGCGGGACATCAGCTACTCCTCCACCGAGCGGGTGATATGGCCGGACGCGTTTCACACCATACACTTCATGCTGTCCGACATGACGTACGTCGTGCGCGGCCTCGCGATAGATGAAAAACGTATCGCGGACGGCCTCGAACTGACCGGCGGCCTGATTTACAGCCAGCGTGTCATGTTGGAACTGCTTGATGAGCTGAACCTTTCAAGAGATACGGTTTACAAAGTCGTGCAGGAAAACGCCATACGCACTGCGCGCGGCGAGGGTAACTTTCTCGACCTCGTAAAACGCGACGAGCGCATTGCCGGTAAGGCAGACGAGAAAAAACTGGAATCCCTGTTCGACGTAAACTTCTATATCCGTCACGTGGACAGGATTTTCGAGCGTTTCGGGCTTTAAACGATCCAGCCGGCTCCAATGGTTAAAAATACGTCCTCCGACTGGAACGAACTCGGCGTCCTTGAAGCGGGGGAGCTGGTTGACCGCTTTTGCCTGTATCTTGTTGCGGAGCGTGGACGAAGCAATCTGACGGCTTCGAGTTACGCTTCGGACTTGAAGCAGTGGCTGAATTTCTGCGAAATCAACGAATTTGCCGCTTTCCCGCCGACTTTTTCCTCCGTGAGCGCGTTTCGCAGGAAGATGGACGAAGACGGCAAGGAGCGTTCCACTCAGCAGCGATGTATAGCGGCCTTGCGTTCGTGGATTCACTTTATCGAGTTGGAAGAGCCGGGAAAGGATCTTGACATCCCGCTTCCGGAACTTCCGGGTAAAACCAGGCTCGAACCCCGCATCCTGAACGAAGCGGAGATAAAGCGCCTGTTGGACGCTTGCCGTGGCACAAAGCCCCTTTCGGTGAGGGATCGCGCCATATTCGAGATTGGTTACGGGTGCGGGTTGAGGGTCAGCGAGATATGCGGGCTGGCCATGCTTGACCTCGATTTTGACTCGAAGCTGCTGCGGGCGAGGGGTAAAGGCGACAAGGAACGCGTCGTGCCATTTTTGGGAGAGACCGCGCGGAGTGTGGCTGTGTACCTCGAAACCGTCCGCCCGCTGCTGAGGGGCGACGCCGAAAACAAAAGCGGTAACAGGGTGCTTTTGTCATGCTCGGGACGCCCCCTGAACCGTCAGGACGTGTGGCGCATCATCAGGAAGCGCGGGCGCGAGGCGGGAATAGCGTCGTCCCGGCTTTACCCTCACATTTTGCGTCATAGCTTCGCCACGCACCTTATGGCCAGGGGGATGGATATGCGCACTCTCCAGGAGATGCTGGGGCATTCCTCTATCGTTACGACTCAGGTTTATTCCCATTTCGATGGAGAGATGCGCGACTTTTACGACCGCTTTCATCCGAGAGCGTGAATAGAGTATTATATGTACAACTGCATTTAGTGAAATATACTTGGGAGGGTGTTGTTGGTGTTGCATGACGATCACTATTACGAGAAAGTTATGGAAGCGCTGCGGTATATTAAATATACGTCAGGCGATTTTCAGCCCAAAACGGCGGTGGTATTGGGTTCGGGACTGGGTAAGATCACCGATGTGCTTGAGGATCCTCTGATCATAGATACGGTTGACATACCAAATTGGCCGGTATCCACCGCTCCCGGTCACGCCGGCCAGGTTATTCTGGGAAAAATCGAGGGGCGCCCTGTCGTTATGCTCAAAGGGAGACTGCATTACTACGAGGGGCACGATATGAGCGCGGTGACGTTTCCAACCAGGGTTATGGGCATGTGGGGCGTCAAGCAGTACATAGGGACGAACGCCTCCGGGGGCATTGACCCATTTCTCAGGCAGGGGGACATAGTTCTGGTCTACGATCACATAAACTACATGGGGACCAACCCTTTGATAGGGCCTACCGAGCCGCGGTGGAACGTGCGGTTTCCCGACATGACGCACACTTACAGCCGCCGCCTTATAAAATTGTGCGAACACGCGGCAATGTCGGTCGGCCTGCAGGTCGGGAGAGGCGTGTACATAGCGTTCTCCGGCCCGTCGTACGAAACTCCGGCGGAGATCAGAATGGCCCGGGTCATGGGGGCTACCCTTGTTGGAATGTCAACCGTGCCGGAGGTGATCGTAGCCAACGCGATGGCTATGGAGACCGCGGTAATCTCCTGCGTAGGCAACCTGGCCGCAGGGCTCAGCGACGATACCTTGTCGGAAGAGGAGGTGCTGCTGTCAATGCACGCCACCTCCGGACGCCTCGGCGAACTGATATGCGGTTTGATAAAGGAAATTGAAAAAGAAGGGCTGTAACGGAAAACTTATGAGAAGGTTTTGTCTCGTCTTTTGTCTTTTTTCGTTGTGCCTGTTTTTGCAAGCGCTGCCCGTACAGCCTGCCGCCGCGTCCACGTCGCTGACCTTTCCGGAAAGCTGGGACGTGGGGCAGGCTTTTGTCGTGGCGCTGTCATCCCATACGAAATTCGAAAAGCCTTCCGTCATCTGGATGGAGCAGACTATCTCTCTGGACGTTGAGCCTGGGCGCGAGGGGTACGTTTCTTACGCGCTCCTCGGTTCCCATGTGCGCGACGTCAAGCCCGGCGTTTATCCTCTGGCGTTCGATTTTTCCCAGGATGGAAGAAATTTCCGTGTAAAGTGCAGCATCAGGCTTAACGAGAGAAAATATCCCGAGGAGCGCCTTACCGTTGAAGACAGGATGGTGACACCGCCCAGGAGCGAGTCCGAGCGCATAAGCAGGGAAGCGAGGCTGACCGCCGCCGCCCGGAAAACCATGACGGAAAAGCGCCGGTGGACAACGCCGCCCGAAAGGCCCGTCCCCGGCGTCGTCACCAGCAGCTATGGCTTCAGGCGCGTTTACAACGGCGTGCCCAGGAGTCCCCACGCTGGAACCGACTTCCGCGCCGCGGTTGGCGCGCCCGTAAAGACCCCGTTTGCCGGGACGGTGGTACTCACCGGGGACCATTACTACGCCGGCAAGAGCATCTACATAGACTCGGGCAACGGCGTGATAAGTCTGTTTTTTCACATGGACGAGATAAGCGTGAAAAGAGGCGATCAGGTGAGCAAGGGACAGATCGTCGGCAAAAGCGGCGCGTCCGGGCGCGTTACCGGGCCGCACCTTCACTATGGACTCAGCCTCGCGGGGCAGTACGTGGACCCCGTGCCCCTTTTTGAAACCAGCGTCACGGAGCTTTTGAAAAACATGAAAACCGAGGTCGTCAGGGAGTAAGTAAAAACCTTAGACATGACTCTATTTTCCCTATATGTCCACGTCCCGTTCTGCGTTTCAAAGTGCGGGTACTGCTCGTTCTACAGCCGCCCATACGACGACGCCTCAGCCGAAATCTGGCTTGACGGGGCGTCGCGCGAAGCAGGCCGCCTGGCCGGGATCTGGGGCGGAAAAATTCCCCTTCGCACAATTTACATAGGCGGAGGCACGCCCAGCGTCCTGCCTGTTTCAATATGGAAACGCCTCGTCCATGTTTTGGATGAGGCGTTTGATTTTTCCGGGATGATTGAGTTCACGGCGGAGGCAAACCCATGTTCGCTGGCCGAAGGGCATTTATCGCTCTGGAGGGATTTTTTTGTTACCCGCGTGACGCGCGTCAGCTTGGGGGTTCAAAGCCTGAACGACAATGAGCTTGCCTGGCTGGGACGCCGCCACGACTCGAAAACGGCCTTGACGGCGATTGAAAAAACCGTTTCTTTCGGCTTCGACGTATCCGCCGACCTCATGTTCGGCCTGCCGCCGCAGACGCTCCCGTCCTGGAGGAACTCGCTCCGCTCGGTCGTTTCGGCCGGAGTTGGGCACGTTTCCACGTACCAGTTGACCTTGGAGCCCGGCACTCCCCTGGGGCGCGGTAACCCTGTTTTGCCGGACGGCTATCCCTTTTACCGTTTCGCTCAGTGGTATCTTGAGCGCAAGGGCCTCGCGCAGTACGAGATAGCGAGTTTCGCGCGTCCGGGAAAAGAATGTCGTCACAACTTGGCTTATTGGCGTCAGGAAAACGTCGTCGCACTCGGCCCGTCGGCCTGGGGATATATAGGAGGTTTCCGCAGCCGCAGCGCGGCGACGCTTGAGGAGTATTCGGCGGCGCTTGCGGAAGACAGGTTTCCCATCGTTGAGGGAGAGCGTCTGGAAGGGCGTTCGCGTGGCGTCGAAGCCGCCATACTCGCGCTGCGGACGAGGCAGGGGATCGACGCCGCCTCATTTGCCGCGAGGTTCGGGGGGCGGCTTACGGAAGACGTCTTAGCCGCGCTGAAAAAAATCCCCCCGCATCTGGTGCGTTTCGGGAACGAAAACGTTTCCCTGACCCCCGCCGGGATGCGGGTGGGCAACGCGATATGGGGCGAGCTGTTGGAGTTATGGCCCAAAACATAGAAATGGGTAACATCTACAGCGGTATTTAGGGCTTGAACGCATATAAATAAGTAACTTTTGGTTACCATGTATAATCCGTATAAAGTGTTAATATTTTTTGAATGAAAGGATAAACTAGGAGGAGGATTTGTTATGCGCAGTATACGTGTTGCGGCGGTTCTGGTTCTCGCCGGCATCATGGGTGTTATGGTTTGTGCGCCGGCGTTTGCGGAGGAAAGGCTCGTCATCTATACGTCGATGAAGGAGTCCCTTATCGGGGGTATCGTGGAGGGGTTCGGCAAAAAATATCCCGGCGTCGTAGTCAATTACCAGTCCGACGGCGCGGGCAAGCTTATGGAGAAAATTGCCGCCGAACGGGAAAGCGGGAAAATTTTGGCGGACATAATCTGGACCAGCGAAGTCCCTGACTTCTACAGTATGAAGAAGGATGGAATTCTGGAGCAGTACAAGACCTCGCTGATCGACGAGATAATTAACCCGTTCGACGACTACGAAGGATACTTCACGGCAGCCCGCCTGGGAACGCTGGGCATCGCCGTCAATACCAGCCGGATAAAAAACCCGCCTTCCCAGTGGGAAGACCTCTTCAAACCCGAGTATAAGGGCGCTTTCGCCATAGCGGACCCGTTGTATTCCGGAACGGCGTACATGAGCGTCGCTATGCTGGTAAAGCAGTTCGGCTGGGAGTTCTTAGAGAAACTGGGCGCCAATCAGGCCCGCGTCGGCCAGGGTTCCGGGCAGGTGGTGGACGACACCGCGTCCGGCGAGCTGGCGGCGAGCTTGGCCGTGGATTATGTCGCCAACGCCAGGATAGCCGAGGGAGCC
>WRKN01000100.1 GCA_009778055.1 Synergistaceae bacterium | reverse complement strand
GATGATAAAGACCGAACTTTATACGGCATAATTGATTGGTTGTGTAGAAAGCAATTCCGTCCTTTGGGTTTGTTGTTCTTTTATTTCTTGCTCTACTCTCTCACGCGCGTTTGCAAAAAGAGCATCAACAGCTTCGGCTTTCAGTTCGCCGGAGTTGTGTCTGTTCCATAAATCATCAAGATGGGCGCAAACTTGCTTATCCCATTCGCTCATTGGTTTGGTGTCTTGTTTTATGTTTTCCATACTCATATTATAGCTCATTGAATCATACAAGGCTGCGTAAAACGCACCTTTCTAAAATACGTCCCTAAAATGGAGTCATTCACCCTGCGGCACGATGAAACCGTGGGCCACGGCGTACATGGAAAACTTCATTATGCTGTCGAATCCGGTTTTATTCAGGATACCGGCAATCAACGACTTAACGGTCCTTTCAGACAAAAACAGAGCTTGGGCGATTTCATCCCGCTTTTTGCCCTGACAGACAAGGCGGATTATCGCTATTTCCTCCTCGGAAAAGCGGGCATCGGCAATAACGTCGTTTCTGGGGCCGGGGTAATTGGTGTTGCCTTCCATGGTGCTGCGGATTACATTCAGCAGATGCCGGCTGTCCGAGTTCTTGTAGACAAAACTGTGCGCCCCGGCCTTCATGGCGGCTTCTATGAAGGTTATCTCAGGCAGGGCCGTCATGATGACTATTTTGACCTCCGGCAGCGCGAGCCGTATTTCCGCCGCCGCCGTGATGCCGTTGCTCTTGCCCTCCGTCACCACGTCGATCAGCGCAAGATCGGGAGCGAGTTTCCGGCACAAATCGAGGGCCTCGACCGCGTTTGGGGTAACGCCCGCCACCCGCATGTCCTCCTGAGCGTTGATGGTGTTCGCCAGCGCATCCCGCAACAGGGTCATGTCTTCCACAATGAGGATTTTTATCATGGTACGCCTCCCATATAATATCAGCCCGCCCGGTCGAAGAAATTCATCCACATGGTCAAGCCACCGAGCGCTTTTTCCGTTTCCTCCATGAGGAGCGCTTCGTAGAGGAAGACGCACAGCTCCCGCGCCGGGGCGCTCAAATCTTCCATTGCCTGAAGCTCGTCCAACAGGTTGTCAGCGCTTTTTGCGTCGCCCTTGGCAAGCGCGGCTTTCAGCTCCAGCAGCTTAACCTCCAGACCCATCGGCACGCTCCAATCCAACAAGCCGGCGGCGTTTTTTTCTCCTTTTTGCGCGGCGGATGCGGCTGCCTCGTACACGTCCGGCAAAAGCTGGCTTATCGTTTCCGTGTCGCCGCGACGCCCCGCCTCCGCAAGATCGGCCATCGCGCCGCGAGTCTGTGGGGGAACATCGTTTTCCTTTATCATTGTCTCCGCCAGGGCGGTGAATTTTTCGTAGTACTCCCGGTCCACGGGCAGCCCGTTTACGAAATGCCAGCGGTAGTGGTTGAGCATGTCCAGCCGCTGCGCGGCCAAGCCCGCTTTGGTTACCGCCGACATACCGGATGTTTCGTGCGTTTCGTGAACCGTTTCCTCCGCGCCCTCCGTTACGTCCCGCTGTTTTTCGGCAGGAATCCATCGCCGCAGCAATTCGTCCAGCTTGTCCGTTTCTATGGGCTTGGAAAGAAAATCGTCAAAGCCCTCGGCAAGGAATCTTTCCTTCATGCCGGAAACGGCGTGGGCGGTGAGTACCACGATTGGAAGGTCCGCCCATCGGCCGCCCATCGCGCGGATGGCGTGAAGCGCCTCAGTACCGTCCATTTCGGGCATCATGTGATCCATGAACACGAGGTCGAAAGTACGCATAGCCGACAGCTCCACGGCCTCCCGGCCGTCCATGCAGGTGAAAACGCTCATTTTATAGGGGCGCAGCAGCCCTTCGGCCACCACGAGGTTGTTGGGAAAATCGTCCACCACAAGCACGTCAGCGAGGGGCGCTACAAAAGTGATCCGCTGTCCAAGCTCGCCGAGCGCGGCTATCGCAGGTATGTCGCCCATCGGCTCGGAGTCGTCCACGACCTGGACCAGGGTGGCGGTAAAGACCGACCCTTTGCCGTATTCGCTCTCTGCCGTGACGCCGCCTCCCATAGCTCGGCAGAGGTTGCGGGCAATGGACAGCCCAAGGCCGGCGCCCTCTATGGAGCTGTTGCGTTTTTCGTCGACCCGCTCAAATTCGCCGAACAACCTGGGCATATCCTCCTGCCTGATTCCTATTCCGCTGTCTTCCACCACAAAATTGAGGCGCGTCGTGTTTTCCGTCTCCCCCTCGGAGGTAAAAAAGCGGAAGCGGACAAACCCCTCGTTGGTATATTTGACGGCGTTGCTCAGGAGATTGAGCAGGACCTGCTTGACGCGGCCCGCGTCGCCCCGCAGGCGGCGCGGAACAGCCGGGTCCGCCTCAACGATGAACTCCAGCGCTTTTTCCGCTACTTGTATACGGATGATGGTCAGCGCGTCGTTGAGCATGGAGGCCGCGTCATAGGGAGCGTCGGCCAGCTCCAGGCGGCCGGTTTCGATTTTGGAGAAGTCGAGCACGTCGTTGACGATGGCCAAAAGGGACGCCCCGGCGTTTTTGATGCCCGTAATATACTCCAGGCCCCTGGGCGTGCCGTAATCCTGCTGTGCCAGCTCGCTCATTCCGATTACCGCGTTCATGGGCGTGCGAAGCTCATGACTCACCCGGGCTATGAAGTAGTCCTTTTCCCTGGTGAGCTTTTCAGCCGTGAGCTTGTCCCGGCTCTCCCGGCGTATCACTATCAGGAGGCTTATCAGGACGACCAGGAGCATGAAGAAAATAATCAGCATGGGGCTCAGAAATATGCCGGTTATGTGGTCGTTGATGGAGTAGAAGATCTTCTCGGTGGGGATTATGGACACCACAAACCACCCCGCGGCCGGTATGGACGAGGAGTATACCGTCATGCCTTTTTCCGCGGTGGAAAAATGACCGGTGGACAGGATGTCGTCGCGGTATTCTTCAAGCCCGGTTTCGCGGAAAAAATCTCCCCGCGCCGCCATCCTCTTGTCGGGATGGACGACAAATACGCCCCCCGAGTCTATTAGAAACACCTGCTGCCCTTCCAGGGACGCGGTCCTTTGGAGCATATCGTTGAGGGATTCTATGGTTATGGCCTCGGAGATGACGCCTATGTCACGCCCGTTATCGTCGTAGATATTGGCGGATAAATCCAGGATGATGTCGCCGGTGAGCGCGTCGAGGTACGGCTTGGAGTAGGCCACTCCGTCCTTTTGCAAATTTTTGGCGGCGACGAACCAGATCCTTTCCGTGTTGTTCCAATCCTGGGGAACGTCCCAGGGCTGGCTGAACACGGCGTAACCCCCCGGTTTGTTCCAGACCTCGTTGGTGGTGCAGTACAGGGTGGAAATGTCCTCCAGGACCCGGGAGGTTTCCACCAGATAAAGACGGAGCTCCTCCAGATCGACTTGTTCCTTGGGTTCCTTGGACATGAAACGGGCCGCCCCTGCCCTGGCGCTCAACAGGACGTTCTCATGCCCGCTGAGGTACGCGTGGACGCTGTCGCGCAGCCGAGTGTTGTGCTCGCCTATGCTCATTTCGACGTAACCGGAGGATATGAGCTGAAAGTTTCTGACAAAGACGCCGATAAGGGACACGGTGCTGAACAGGAACAGGGCCAGGCAAAAGCTCGTCAATGACCCGACGGACAGCCTGTTTGCCGCTTTGCCGGGCTTCGAGGCGGCAACCACGTCCTTCGTGTTTTTCAGGGCCGACATGAGCATGGATACCGCGCTGTAGAGCAAAAACGCGCCTACTAGCCATTTCAGCGGGGAAATGTTCATGTCTCTGACCGCGAAGGCGGCGGCCAGAACGCCCAAAGTGCCGCAAATAGCGCTGATGACGGTTATTTTGCGCGAATAGCTGTCATGCCTGATGAACTGTATGCTTGCCACGGGAAGCGATAAGGCCACGGCCCCCGTCATTATGGGGAAGGCCGCTTCCGGGCTCAGGCCGAGGACGTAGACGGTGGCCATTGTTGGTGCGAAGGAGCCGAGCCCCACGTTGTTGAGCGCTCCGTACAGCAGGCACAGGCACCCGAGAAGAACCAGCCTGCCGGTATCCAGCGCCGCGACGGTTCCTTCGTCGGGAAAAAAGCCCAGTCCCTCGGCGGCGATGCGCAGCACGGTGACGAGCATTCCAAAGGCCAAGAACATCCGTATGGGTCGCGCCGGCATTTTCACGACAAAACGGACCGATACGTAAGCTCCCGCCACCTGAGCGATTATGGGGACGACCAGGGTGGCAAAGTCTACTTCGATAGAGGTGATGTAAATGAACGCCATCACGGCCACCGGAATTACGGCGGCTGTGTTCACAGTACCAGGCAGCTTCTTTGAGGACACCCATTTCAGTTTGGAGTACACGGCGGCCCCGAGGGCGTAGTCGGAAATACCGAAGGTGGACAGCAGAAACTGGAAAAAGGTAAAGACGCCGATCCCTAAAACGTTTCCCGGCTCAGGCTCGGAACGATTGGAATGGGCCGTCACATCGGCGATCAGGTAGCCGATGAAGCAACAGTTGACCACCACGACCAAAACAAAAACGGCCAACAGCAGCGTCATGACCTGTCATCCTCAGTCATATCGGAAGAATAGCGACCTTTTGTCAAGGCGAACATCTCCTTCCCGCCTTCATTCGATTATTGCGGCACACCGTGTTCCGGGGGAGCAGAAGCAGAATAATAGCAAGCGCGTCTTTTCATCTTCCTACGACTTTTATTATAGAACTTATTCTATTGGATTCAATGACGCGGGGATCAACTCGGCGCTGGCGGAAACCGGAGCGGTCTTGTAGGTTTTGACAGTTGTAGCGTGGAACGCGTCTGGCAGGATGAGGAAATTGTTATCCTGAAGCATCTGGCCAGGTTGGTTGGCTTGTTCCTCGAACGGCAGAAATATGCGAGCGCGCTGGACAGGCGGTGCAGAAAGCTGGGCATCAAGGTGAAGTAAAGAGAGAAGGCCATCAGGCCGCCGAATACCAACCCAAATCTTCCCCTCGGAGAGCAAGCAAGTGCGCTTGGCGGGCGAAAGTCGATAGACTTTTGTCCGACAAGCGCCAGCTTGTCCGATGCTTTAAGGCACCCTTTCGTCATAACTGGGGTCGTCAACAGTTTTCCGGACAGAAAGTTAAGCAACTGATAACAAGTTATTGACACACCACTCTTCGAGCCATTGCATAGGGCTAAGGTATCCAAGCTTTTTCTGTATCCTTTTTGTGTTGTAAAACCCCTCGATATAAGCGAACATAGCATCACGTGCCTCTTCTCGCGTCTTAAAGTGGGTCCAATGAACCGCCTCCTTCTTCAGATTGGCAAAAAAGCTCTCGCTCCACGAATTATCTCCAGGTTTTCCTACTCTTGAATAACTTTGCATAATTTTATGACTATTTAGCAACTCTTTCACCAAGCTCGATGTATACTGGCTTCCTCGGTCACTGTGGAAAATACATCCTGTTGGCAATTTCCAACGTTTCAGCATCTGGCGGATTGTGTCGGCTACCAAGCCCGCCTTCATTCGTTCCGACATGCTATGTGCCAGTACTATACCGCTGGCAACATCCTTCACTTGGCACAGATATTCAAAGCCCTCCTTCGTTCGGATATAACTGATATCGCTTGATACCACATGGAACGGCTTCGTAATATCCAGATCGGCAACCAGGTTCGGATATCCTTCTCCTCGTGCTCGGCTGCTGTCTGTCAGAGAGCGTTGCCTACGCCGCAGGTGGACCGACTTCAGACCCTGTTCGGCCATCTTGTCACGCACCCGGCGGAACGACGCCGTAAATCCTTTTTTGCGTAACTCTGCACAGACCCGCTCAACTCCGTAACTGCCCCCGCTTTCATCAAAAATTTTGCGTATCGTTTCCGTGTAGATATTGACTGCATTTTCTCGTATATCACGAGTTTTCTTCCATTCGTAATAACCGCTGCGCGACACTCTCAAGAATGCGGCCCACTTTGTATCCGGATATTCCGAATGTGCCGCGATGAAACGGTATTTTACTTCTGCAGTTTCGCAAAGTAGGCCGCGGCTTTTTTTAGCATGTCACGCTCCATCTTCAGTTCAGCGTTTTCTAGGCGGAGCACCTTGAGTTCTTCTTCCAGTGTGGCGGTTTGCGTCTTTTCACCCTGCGCCGTGTAACGCTGCCTCCACCTGTAAAGCATACTTTCCGATACTCCGAGGTCATCGGCCACTTCTTTTATGGTCTTGGGGCTGGCGTAGCTTAGTTTTACAGCGTTCTTCTTAAACTCTGCATCATATTTACGTCGGGTCACAGACATTCTTAAGGTTCCCTCCCATTTTTAAGAGACTCCCTTAACTTACTGTCCGCTATTGTAACGTAGACCCGACGTTTTTTGGAAGGGCGGGCGCGAAGCTCGCCCTTTTGCGTTGTGGAGGGAGGCTATAATAAGCCCATCGAGGGGGTGCGCGCTTGTGATGACAAAAAGCGGGACGGACGCGGCGAGCGTGGAAACAACTGGAGACAGCTCCGATAAACGGGAATATTTTGACCATGACGGGTTCTGGAAAGACCTGATCGAGCGATTTTACCGATCGCTGTTCAAACGCGCCCTGCCGGAGTTGCACGAAAAAGCGGACGCCACGAAAGAGGCCCGCTTTCTCGACAAGGAGTTCAGGGACATCCTGAACACGTCAGACCCAGAAATCCATACGAGCCCGCATTTTGCGGACTTTGTGCTGGAAGTGCCGATGAAAAACGGAGACGAGACGTGGATCCTTCTCCATATCGAGGCGCAAGGCCCCGGAGGCGGAAATCTCGCCGAGAGGATGTACCATTACAAATGCCTGATCTACGCGCATTACCGCAGAGAACCGGTCGCGCTGGCCATAGTCACGGAGGGCCGCCGAAAAGAAGATCGGTTTTACGAGCATTCGCACTTTGGCACGGAAAGCGTTTACCGCTATAATAATCTTGTATTGGCGGACCTGGACGACGGAGAGCTGCAGGCGAGCGACAACCCGATAGACCTCGCCCTCTGCGCCGCCAAATGCGCGCTGAAAGCCCAAGAGGAGATACAAAAATTTACGTACCTGCGTACATTGACGGGTCTTCTGGCGGAACGGGGCTGGAGTCGTGAAGACAAACGTGATCTACTGCTTTTTCTTGAACGGATCATGGATTTGCGAGACAAGGAATTGGGAAAGCAATACACGGAATTTAGGAACCAACTGAGCAAGGAGGGAAAGATCGTGTACATACCGCTTGGCGAGAGAGAACTTGCCAGAGAGATTGAACAACGTGGTATAGAGGAAGGCATTGCGCAGGGCATGGCGCAAGGCATATCGCAGGGCATGGCGCAAGGCATGGCGCAAGGCAAAGAAGAAATGGCGAGAAACCTACTGGCAAATGGCGTCTCACCTGATATCATCGCTCGAAGCGCCGGTTTGCCCGTGGAAAAGGTACGCGCGCTCGTGAACTGACCTGCAAAAACGCGAGCAGACATCAAGTCGGCTAAATCTCGCGTTTTTCTAAGCCCCCTTGATAAAAGGGGTAAGTTCCCGCAGGGGAGGACGACCGGAGGGATTCCTCCCTCCGGCGGACGGGGGTTTGCCCCTCCCAACGGCGGGCGGTTTTCATAAAATGTCGTCGCATCACCTCCAACATCACCCCAAAAATCACCCTTATATAACTTGACAAATCCGTCGAAATACTATCCTTCATTCAACGTCACCCCAAAAATCACCCTTTCCCAATCATAAAAATCACCCCAAGGGTGACGATTTTGATGACCCGGGTACGGTATTTTGGGAAACGCTTGAGTATCATCAGAATAGAAAGGGAGGTTCATTAATGGCGCATACGGAAAGAAACAAAAAGCCTCATAAGGTGGTTGCGGTTTTACTTTTGCTGGCGGGCGCGGGGCTCCTCTGGTACAACGAGGGGCGAAGCGCCGCCACGGGAGACGCCATCTCCGAGGCGCGGTCGGCTGCCGTCGCTCTGACGGACGTGGGGAGGCTGGACCCCGCCTTCAATGGAAAGATGGTGTACGCGACGGGGCTCGCCGACGTGAAGGAGGCCGTCACGGATCCCGTCATCGGCGTCAAAGCGACGGTCATCAGCCTGGAACGCAGAGTACAATACTACCAGTGGGTGGAAAGTTCCAGGAGGGAAACCCGGAACAGGCCGGGCGGCGGCACGGAGACGGTCACCGTTTACGACTACTCCCGGCAGTGGTCGAGCAGTCCGGTCAATTCGTCCCTTTTCCACGAGTACACCTATCGCAACGAGAACCACGTCCTGATGAGGGTCCCCTCGGAGACTCTTTACGCCGATGAAGTGACTTTCGGCGCGTACAAGCTTCCGACTTTCATCCTGAACTCCGTATCCGGGTCGGGCTCCGCGGCCGTTGAAGCGCTCCCCGACGCCGTGGAGAATCTGGACCGGCAGATAGCGCGCCCCGGCTTGGGCGCCTATGTGCATGTCCAGGGCAACGTCGTCTACCTTGGACGCTCGCCGTCCTCGCCGAATATCGGCGACGTCCGCGTGACTTACAACGAAGTGAAACCCGGTGTTATCAGTATACTGGCGCAGGTCGCGGGCGACACCTTCGAGCCGTTCAGGGCTTCCAACGGAAACACGTTCAGCAAAGTCTCGATGGGAACCGTCGGGATGGACGAGATG
>WRKN01000099.1 GCA_009778055.1 Synergistaceae bacterium | reverse complement strand
AGATACCGTGTTACAATAACCATAAACGAGCGGCTCTGACGGTCGCTCCGGCGTTACGCCGGGGAGGAAAGTCCGGGCTCCGCAGGGCAGGATGCCGGGTAACGCCCGGTCGGCGCGAGCCGAAGGAAAGTGCCACAGAAAACAAACAGCCCGAAAGGGAAATGGTGAAAAGGTAGGGTAAGAGCCTACCGGATGCGGCGAAAGCCGTATGCCTGGCAAACCCCATCCGGAGCAAGGTCGAATAGGGAGGGATGAGGCGGCCCGCCGACCTCCGGGTCGACCGCGTGGGTTGATTGAACAAGTTAACCCTTAGGGACGCCGCAAGGCGTCTCACAGATAAATGACCGTCTGAACACAGAACCCGGCTTATGAACCGCTCGTTTTTAAGGATTGACAAAGAATGGACAAAGCAAGAAGACTTCTGGCTCTGGTAAAAAAGGAAGGATTTCAGATTATCCGCGACCCCAGCAGCATTGTTATAGCCTTCGTGCTGCCGTTGGCGCTTTTGTTCCTGTTCGGGTACGGCATATCGCTCGACGCAAAGGATATACTCCTTGGCGTCGCGCTCGAGGACGAAGGATGGGAGGCGCGGGATCTGACCGCGTCGTTTTTGGGCAGCCCGTACTTCAACCCTATCGTATCCCCGGCGCGTCAGGAACTTTTCCCTCTGGTCACGGCGGACGAACTGCGAGGGGTGCTCGTGATCCCGAACGGGTTTTCCGCCGCCTTCCACGTCCCCGGTCGGACAGCGGCGCTTCAGCTCGCGTTGGACGGGTCCTTCCCCAACACCGCAAGCCTGGTTCAGAACTACAGCTTGGGAGTTATTTCCCAGTGGACCGGCGCTCTTGGAAACGCTGACAGGGCGAACGCTGACGAGGCGAATGCCTATATCGGAGTGGAGCCGAGGTTCTGGTACAACAGCGAAATAGAAAGCCGCCACTCCATCATTCCCGGGCTTGTCGCGATTATCATGACCCTTATCGGCACTATGCTGACCTCTCTGGTCGTTGCCCGCGAATGGGAGCGCGGCACGATGGAGGTATTGCTGTCCACGTCGTCCGGCGCGTTTGAGATTCTTTTCGGGAAGTTGATTCCATACTATCTGCTGGCGATGTTTTCGGCGTTTTTCAGCCTGGGCGTCGTCGTTACCGTTTTCGCCGTACCCTTTCGAGGCTCGCTTTTCATGCTTTTCTGCGTGGCCTCCATTTTCATGTTTTCCGCTTTGGGACAGGGACTGATTATCTCGTCCGTTACCAGAAACCAGTATCTCGCGTCAATGGCGGCGCTCATGTCCGCCTTTCTCCCGGCGACCCACCTGTCCGGCTTCGTTTTTGAAATCGACTCTATGCCCCTGTTCCAGAGAATCGTATCCTCCGTTCTGCCCGTGCGCTACCTCGTAACCTGTCTCCAGACGCTTTTTCTCGCCGGCGACGCGCAGGGCGTTCTCATCCCAAATATGTTAAAGCTGGCGGTGCTTGGAACGCTCTTTCTGGGTATCGCCTTACGCAGTACCCGGAAAAGGCTGGACTGACATGACCAAATTCTCACTCTCCGCTTCGTTCCGCCGCGTCGCCGCCCTGACGGTCAAGGAGTTCCACATCGTTCTGCAGGACGCGCAAAGCAGGGAGCAATTGTTTGTCGCGCCCTTTTTAATGCTTTTCATATTCAGTTTCGCCATGACGATGGAGGTGAAAAATGCCTCTCTGGCCGTTTTGAACCGGGACTCGGGCGACATGGGACGGCGGCTCGTCACGTATTTTTCGTCCGGCCCGACTTTCACGCGTGTTTTCGGACTTTCCGGCGTACAGGAAATACGCCCTGCCATAGAAAACCAGAAAGCCCTGATGGCGCTGCATATCCCTGAGGATTTTTCCGAAAGGCTCGCGTCCGGTCGTCCGGTCGTCGTCCAGACTATTCTGGACGGGCGAAAAATCAACGCGGCGCAGATAGCCAACGGCTACGCCGGTCTCATCGTCCGGCAGTTCAGCCATGCCGAGGGAAACATATCTTCTCCTGTCCGGCTCGATGTCGATACGCGATATCTGTACAACTCGAACCTGACGTACCTGTGGTTCACCCTGCCGGTGCTTCTGGTGCTCCTGACTCAGATGATCTCCCTGGTCGTGTCGGGGATGTCCGTTGCTCGCGAGAGGGAACTGGGCACGTTCGAGCAGCTTCTGGTCTCCCCTTTTTCTTCCGTGGAAATCGTAATCGGCAAAGCCATGCCCGCCGCAGTCCTGGCGTTCTGCGAAGGGCTCGTCATCCACTTCGTCATCCTGACGGTATTCGGCGTGCCCTTCGTGGGAAGTTTCGCGCTGCTGGCCGCGTGCATAGGGCTTTTCATCCTGGCGGTAACCGGTGTGGGGCTTTTCATATCGTCTCTATGTTCCACACAGCAGCAGGCCTTTCTGGGGTGCTTCACATACATGGCCCCCTCTACGCTGCTCTCGGGGTTCATTGCCCCAATCGAGAACATGCCGGCCGCCCTGCAATATTTTACGCTGCTGAATCCGGCGCGGCACATCATCAAGGCGGCGCTGGGAATTTACATGAAGGGGGCGTCTTTCGCCGTCGTCTGGCCGGAAATGCTCTGGCTGGGGGGTATAGCGACGGCGACGCTCACGTTCGCGGCATGGTATTTCAAGAGGAAAACGCAGTAAAGGCAGTAAAGGTAGTAAAGGTAGTAAAGGTAGTAAAGTATGGAGGGTAGTTATGAAAAAAATCCTGTTTGTTCTGATTTTGCTCGTAACCATTGCTGGAGCCTTGTGGGGGGCGGGGCATAAGCGGCCGGCCGGGAAAGAGCTGAAACTTTTCGGTAACGTGGAAATGCGTCAAGTGCTGCTGGGTTTTCGCGTGCCCGGGCGTCTTGACGAAATTTACTTCGAGGAGGGGCAGGCGGTTGCCCCCGGCGACCTCTTGGGCGCGCTCGATTCTCTGCCCTACGAAATCAGGCTGGCCGGAGTCCGGGCCGCCTTACATCAGGCTCGCGCCGCTCTCGCAAAGATGGAAAGCGGGCATCGGGACGGGGAAATTCGGCAGGCTGCCGCCCTGCGCGATCAGATACGCTCGTCGTTGAATCTGGCCGAAAAAGACTGGGAGCGCCTGTCGAACCTCTTTGCGCGCGGAGCGATAGCCAGAAAAGACCTGGACGACATATCCGCGACACGCGACCGGCTTCGAGCGGAACTGTCCTCGGCGGAGTCCGCCCTGTCTTTAATGCGGGAAGGGTTCCGCACGGAGGACATCGAGGCGGCGGAAGCGGCGGTGGAGCTGGCCAGGGCGCAGATGCGGGAGGCGGAAAATTCCCTGGCCGACACCCGGCTTTACGCCCCGTCCGATGGAACGATCCTGGCTCGCATTGCTGAACCGGGAACCGTCGTGGCGGCGGGTCAGGCCGTCTATGCCGTGATGCTGAAAAGACCTGTTCAAGTTCGTACCTATGTAACGGGGGCACAGTTGGGGAAAATACGGTTGGGTATGAAGGGGAAAATTTTTACGGACTCGCACCCCGACCCCGCGGAGGGAACCGTCAATTTCATCGCGTCCGAGGCGGAGTTCACTCCCAGACAGGTTCAAACGGAAGACCAGCGCGTCGATCTCGTGTACCGCATACGCCTTCTGCTCGAAAACGACGGACGCTTGAAGAACGGTATGCCAGTGACCGTGTTTTTAGATGATATCCATTGAGAACGTCAGCAAATTTTTCGGCGGGGGAAAAAACGCCCCAAAAATTCCGGCACTGAAAAGCGTAACGGCAAAGATAGCGGCGGGGAACATCACCGGCCTTGTCGGGCCTGACGGAGCGGGAAAGACAACCCTTCTGCGCCTTTTTTGCGGGCTTCTGGCCCCCAGCGAAGGGAGCGTTTCCGTTCTGGGGCTCGATCCCGTCGCGGAAAGCGCCGCCGCTCACGCCATAATCGGCTACATGCCTCAACGCTTCGGGCTTTACGAAGACCTTTCCGTGATGGAGAACCTGAACCTTCAGGCCGACCTCCGCAACGTTCCGCCCAAAGAGCGCAAAGCGCGTTATGAGGAACTTTTGAGATTAACAAACTTGGGGGCGTTCACGAAACGCCTGGCAGGGCGTCTGTCCGGCGGCATGAAACAAAAACTGGGGCTGGCGTGCACTCTCCTGGCCCGTCCGCCCGTGCTGCTGCTGGACGAGCCAGGTGTGGGCGTCGACCCCATCGCGCGGCGCGAGCTGTGGAAAATGGTGCGTGAGCTTCTGACCCCCGAACGGCTCGTCCTATGGAGCACGGCCTATCTGGACGAGGCCGAGTCCTGCGACTCCGTGCTTCTTCTGAATGAGGGAGAGCTGATTTACGACGGGCCGCCCGGAGAACTGTCGGCGCGGATGAAAGGGCGAACGTTTCTTATCGAGGGCGCGGGAGAAAAACGCCGCGCTTTGATTGTGCCGGTGATGCGGAAGGAGAAAACCATCGACGCCGTCATTCAGGGAAGCGGAGTGAGAGTGGTTACGCGCGACGACGGACGAGAGCTTCTCGATAGCCTGAACGATCTGTCTGAGGAAATCCAGCCCGGATTGGAAGAAAAAAACATTTCTCTTTCCTGCCGCCCGGCGAAGCCCCGTTTTGAGGACGCCTTCATTGACGTTCTGGGAGGGGCGCGCCTCGGCAATCCCGCCGTCGCGGAGTTTTTTCACCCGAAGGGAACTATGGAAAAAACCGTTGAAGCTCGGCGCTTGACCAAAAAATTCGGAGAATTCACCGCTGTGGACGACGTTTCGTTTTCAATCCGGCGTGGGGAGATTTTCGGTCTGCTCGGCCCCAACGGAGCGGGTAAGTCCACGACCTTCAAGATGCTGTGCGGCCTTTTACCGCCCACGTCCGGAGCTTGCTCCATCGCCGGGCTTGACTTCAGAGAAGCGCCGGAGGCGGCTCGCTCGCGCCTTGGTTACATGGCGCAGAAATTCTCGCTTTACGGGGAGCTGAACGTGCGCCGGAACCTCGATTTTTTTTCCGGGGCCTACGGCCTGAGCGGAGCGAAAAGAAAGGAAACCGTGGAGCGGATAATCGAGGCCTTTGGCTTGTCCCGCTACCTCGAGGTAAAGGCTCAGTCCCTGCCGCTGGGGTACAGGCAGCGGCTGGCGATGGGCTGCGCGATCATGCACGGCCCCGATGTGCTGTTCCTGGACGAACCGACCAGCGGAGTAGACCCCGTGACACGGCGGGAATTCTGGACCTACATCAACGAAGCGGCCCTGCGTGGTGTAACAGTGATGGTTACCACGCACTTCATGGACGAGGCCGAATACTGCGACCGCGTCGCGCTGGTTTACGGGGGCAAGATAGCGGCGGCCGGCACACCCTGCGAACTCAAAGCCGAAGCCGCCAACGCCGCGCATCCCGACCCTACGCTGGAGGATGCGTTTATCCGCCTTATCGAGCTACATTCCGGACTGGTTTGATACCGGAACCCCTGTCACGTGGTTGAAAGCGCTTGGAGAAACAACCAAGACCGGACGTTCGCCGTGTTGTTCGTGCCCCGAAACAGGATCCAAAGAAACAAGGTAAATATCTCCGCGTTCCATCACAATAATTCTTCCCCTACAGCGGCGGATTCGAGCCAATCTTTCTCTTCCGGCAAAAAATCCTGGCGCGGATCGCACTGCGCCAAGAGTTCCTCCAGAGTATAAAACGGCCGGCTTCGTTGTTCAACCACAATACGACCCCCATCAATTGAAACGTTAACTTTCGTACCGACGGACAACCCCATCGCGTCAAGCATGACAGGAGGGATCGCCAGCACGACGGCGCCTTCCATCTTACGCAAATTAGTTGTATACATGCGCACACCTCGCTCAGGTTAAAATATGCCATTACAGCCATCATATTCCCAATGAACGGGATGATCAAGTCAGTAAACGACAGTTATTTTTTTCGATGGCAATAACCTTGGACGTTCAGCTCAACGTGCCCCTGCCCCTGCGTGTGTTCAACAAAGCTGAAACCAGTATAAGCGTTCCCGCCATGCCCGCGCCCGTAGCGTTACACCCGCCGCCGACATCGCCGGGCGTTTGCGGGTCGGGCTTATCGGGATCGGGAGGATAGACGGGATCGCTGATGATATTTATGCCGCCGTCGTTGTTGACCCTGATGATATAACCGCTCGGAATTTCCAGTGAAGGGTCAGGGCTGCCGTCCGGGGCCGGCGTAATTTTCGCGCCGCCTTGGCCGACGTGAATAAAAAAGTACCGGAGGGACGCGGACGAACGAACGGCGTTCGAGCTTGGGCCGTCGGTAAACGAGTTTTCGTAACCCTCCGTTATCCTGCCGCTTGAAAGCGTGATCGTCGTGTCGCCGGCCGTGATCGTCACATCATCGAACAGCGTTATCGTCCCGTTGGCCTCGATCCTCATGCTGCCTTTAAGCTCTAATTTCACATGGCCGTCTGAGGTGTTTAACGTGGCCGTCCCATTGTTGAGCAGGGTTATCGTGCCGTCAGGTTTGATTGCTGTTCCGCCGGGAACGACTATTTTCGCGCCATAGCCGGGAGCCGTCACCGTGCCCGTGACGTTGGGGCCGGTGGGCAGGGTTATCGTGCCGTTATTTCGGTCAAGCCTCGTACCGTTGGGAAGCTCGACCGCTGTGCCACCGGGCAGTTCTATCGTGCCCCTGCCTCCGGATCGGAAAGTTATCGTTCCGTTGGGGGCAATCACGGCCGCGTTTCTAAATGTTAATACTATGCCTCCGGGCAGCGTTATCTTGCCGTCGCGGGGAATGTTCTCGTTGCCGGGGCCGGGGGGATTAGGGGCGGGACCTGGGCCGGGGGGATCGGGATTGGGGGCGGGGCCGGGGGGGTCGGGATCAGGATCGGGGCCGGGAGGAACAGTTTGCCCGCTGATGGTGATTGTCTCGTCATCAGTTACGTCGGAGCCGTCCGTAGCTGTGGCGCGTACCGTCACCGTTCCGTTGGCGTTGGCGGTGAGCAAACCTGTCGTATTGATCGTCGCGCCGCTTCCGCTGGTGATTGACCATGTTACCGTCTTATTCGTGGCGTCGTACGGCAATACCGTCGCCAACATCTGCAACGTGCCGCCGTTCGTGGTAATAGCCTTCGCGTCGCCCGTCCCCGATACGGTGATCGAGGTCACGGGGACAATCACTGTCCCCCAAATGGCGTACAATGCGAGGGGGTTCCCAGGCATTGTGATGGGCTCCTCCGGCTGGTAGCCTTCGCCCGTTCCGCTTTGCTCCGTGTTCCATTCCTTGAACTGCTGGCCGCTTGGCGGGGTTATGCCGGTTATCACCGCCGCCTGGAAGGTTGCGCCCGCCACTTTGTTTGATTCGGTGGGGGCTGTGCCCGTGCCGCCGTTTAGGTTGTAGGTTACGGAATGTCGCAATGCTCCGCCGTAGACAGGGGTTCCGCCAAACGTACCGCTGTTGTTAATCGTGCCGTTGGTGTTGTCAATCGTGCCATTGTTGGTGATCGTACCGTTGTTGTCTATCATGCCGATGTTGTTTATCGTGCCTCCGTTGGTTATCGTGCCGTCGTTCGTCAGCGTCACACCGCCCTGAACCGTCAACGTCGCGCCGGCCGGGACGGACGGGATGGTCAGCGTTTGGCCGGTCAGTATCTCTAAATCTTTCGTGAGGGCAACACTGCCGTATACCTTGCCTTCGTTGCCGTCAAACAGTATGCCGTTTTGTTTGTCGCTTTTATCACCCACGCTCGACGCGAAAACAACGCCGTCGCCGTTCATGGTAAGGGTGCCGCTGCCGCCGCCTATGCCAGCGCCGCCGGTGGAGCCGCCGGTGGCTGTGACCGTGCCGCCGCTGATGGTAATGTATCCGCCGCCGCCGAAGCTGCCGCCGCCAATGCCATCGCCGATGGAGCCGCCGGTGGCTGTGACCGTGCCGCTATTGATGGTGATTGTGGCGACGTAGCCGTAGTAACCGCCGCCGATGCCCGCGCCGCTGCTGCTGCCGCTGCCGCCGCCGTTGGCTGTGACCGTGCCGCCGGTGATGGTGATGGTGCCGCCGACTACGGGAGTGCTGGTGCTGCTGCCGCCGCCGCCGATGCCCGCGCCGCCGATGCCCGCGCCGCCGATGCCCGCGCCGCCGACGTTGCCGCCGGTGGCTGTGATCGTGCCGCTATTGATGGTGATTTCGCCGGCTGCGCCATTTTGGCCGCCGCCTATGCCCGCTCCATAGTTACCGCCGGTAGCTGTCAGGCTGCCTGGGCCGTTTATTGTAAGCGTTGTTCCGGCGGGGGCTTGTATGCCTGCTCTACTGTCCCCCGCCGTGAGTGTGTTGCTCCCCTCAAGGGTGAGGATCAGGCTCGCGTTTGAGTACAGCAAAAGCGGGGATTGGGTGTTGGCAAGGTTGGTGATGGATACGCCGTCCAGCGTTATGCTGGCGCTTGCGTTATTCCTAACCGCAATGCGCCGCTCGTATGGCGCCGTGCCGGTGATTTTGATGTTCGCGCCGTTGTTGACGGTGAGGACTGAGGCGGCCCAAGTGGCTTTGTTGCTTTCGTCGTCGCCGCTTAACCAATTTCCCGTAGAAATATCAAACGTACCAGTTGGATCCGCCCATGCCGCACCCGGCGCAAAACACGCCGCGAAAAGCAGCAAAAATGAAAGGAAATTTTTTATAAATGCGTTACTGATCCCTGATCCCTGATCCCTGATCCCTGATCCCTGATCCCTGATCCCTGATCCCTGATCCCTGATCCCTGATCCCTGATCCCTGATCCCTGATCCCTGATCCCT
>WRKN01000098.1 GCA_009778055.1 Synergistaceae bacterium | reverse complement strand
CCATGCGCAGGTACGGGATATTTTTGGGCACGGCGTTCCAGCTCAGGGACGACGTACTGGGAATCAACGCCGCCGAGGAGGATATCGGCAAAAGCAACACCTCCGACATAGCCGAGGGCAAGGTCACTCTGTTGGCGTACTACGCCATGAAAAGGGCAGCGCCGGCGCAGCTCGGACAACTGCGGCAAATCTACGGAAGCGGGGCGGTCTCGGAGGCGGACCGGGTAATCGTCCGCGATATTTTCGAGAACACGGGAGCCTTTGCCGAGGTCACAAAAAAAGCGGATTCGTACTTGGCCAAGGCCGCGGACATAATAGGCGAGATTACTCAAAACGCCGAACACGCCGCCCTGCTTGCCCAGCTCGGAGACATGATGGCGCGGAGAAAGTCGTGAAGTAATGGAGAATTCCCTGTCTGCTTTGTCGCTTTACTCCGTGACGCTGCAGGGTATGGAAGCCATACCTGTCGAGGTGGAGGTCGAAATTACGGGCGGCCTTTTTTCCATATCTATAGTCGGCCTGCCGGACGTGGCCGTCAAGGAGTCCAAAGAACGCGTGCGCGCGGCCCTGCGCTCGGTGGGGCTTCCGTTGAGAGGGCGGGTGGCGGTCAATCTGGCCCCGGCCGACCTCCCCAAAGAGGGCGCGCTTCTCGACTTGCCCATAGCCCTCGCCATGATGCGTGGCGCGGGACTGCTAAAACCGCCGAAGCCGGCTTTGTACATGGGGGAGCTTGCGCTGGACGGACGGCTTCGCCGCGTCAGGGGGGCGGTTCCGGCGGCGATTCTGGCCCGCTCAAAGAAAGTGCCGCTTTACGTCCCAAGGGAAAACGCCGACGAGGTGGCCCTGGTGAAGGGCGTGGAGGCGTACGCTGTAGGCGGCCTCATGGAATTGGTCTCCATCCTGAAAGGAGAGGCCGAACCCGAGCCGGTGGCGGCGTCGCTTCGCGATAACGGTCAGTCTCCTCAATTCGCCGCCGACCCGGATTTCGCCGACATAAAAGGGCAGGCGGCCGCGCGCCGCGCCGCTGAAATAGCCGCGGCGGGACATCACAACATTTTGCTTGTCGGCTCCCCCGGGAGCGGTAAAACGCTGATAGCAAGGGCGCTGAATGGTATCCTGCCCCCGCTGAACGACGAGGAACTACTTGAGACTTTGCTGGTTCGCAGCACTCTGGGACTTCCTCCCGAACTGGGAAGATTCCGCCCCTTTCGCACGGTGCATTTCACCGCCAGCTCGGTCTCCATATGCGGCGGCGGAAGTTCGCTCCGCCCCGGAGAGATTTCTCTCGCGCACCGAGGTATCCTTTTTCTCGATGAATTTACGGAATTTCGCCGAGACCTTACCGAAAGCCTCAGAGCGCCCCTGGAGGACGGGCAGGTGGTGGTGAGCAGGGCGGCCGGCACAGTCACGTATCCGTCGCGCGTACTTTTGGCGCTTGCGGCCAACCCGTGCGCCTGCGGCCGCCTGGGCGACCCTGTTGAAAAATGCGTTTGTTCGGGCGTGGAGCTGGACCGCTACAGGCGCAAGCTATCCGGCCCCATTCTGGATCGTATTGACCTCCAAATCTCCGTGCCGCGGCTTCTTCCCGAGGAGCTTCTGTCGTTTTCGGGCGACGCGGAAAGCAGCGCCGCCATACGGGAGCGCGTCTGCCGCGCCAGGGCCTTGCAGCAAGAGCGGTGGGAGCCTTTCGGGTTTTCGTGCAACGCGGAGCTCCCCGAAAAAATCGTAAAGCGTCACCTCGAGCTCTCGCATGAAACGCGCGATTTCCTTGCCGGAATGGCGGGCAAACTCCGCCTCTCGGGCCGGGGAGTCAGCCGCGTGCTGAAAGTCTCGCGCACAATAGCCGACCTGGCCGGGGAACCCGGCATAAAGACCCCTCACATCGCGGAGTCCCTGATGTATCGAAGGGGAGTGATCGGGGAGTGAGCGGCCCGACCTCTCACACCACCGTGGTACCGTTCGTTACACGGCGGCTTCGCGCCAAACCGCGCCTCTCAGTTCTTGTTTGCCTCGACCCCAACGCACCCAGTTTTTTCGAACAGCGCCTGCCCTTGGGGCGAGAGCATCCAGTCGATCAGATCCTGGACATGTGGATTCTTACCGGTCCTTGTATGTCCTTGTATACGAGATATAATAGTCCGACGAAAGAATTTTTAAGCTGGTTTGGATTCGGGGAGTGGCGCGCTTGCAGTGATCGTAGTCATGGTGTTATAGTATAATAGTGATAGGGTCAACGAAAGGGGAGTTGAGCCCTACCTGAAAGATTGGGTTCTTACGCCCCGGTCTAGCGGCCGAGTTTATCCCAAATTAACAGGATAAGGCGGGCCATCCAGTAGAGAACAGCGGCAAGATGTTCAAACCTGGGGAGGTTCGTTTTACTGCTGTTTCCTTTCCGGGATTTACGGCGTTGTTTCGCCATAACTTCACCTCAATTCCACATAAGCAGAGAGCCAGTGAACGAAGTGAGCTGTGCGAATCGCTTAGGGTCTTCATCAGGGCAAGCTCCCCGTTTCCAGTGAGCCCTGTACTCACCCGAGCCCCTTCTGTACAACAGTATACACGATACGCAGCTAACTGATGTTTGGAACCCGCAAAGGTAAAGGGTTATAATCCTAAATTGAATACATATGCAGGTGTTTTCTTGGAGGGATAACCAGGGAAGGCTACCGTGAACCTATACGTCAAGGGGGAAAAATTATGAACGATTTTTGGGCAAATATCGGAAAACTCGAAGAGGGGACCCTTCTCGCGCGGTTTCGCGGCGAAGGGGGGCGCGTTTGCTGGGGCAGGATGGCCGGGAAAGATGTGGAATGGCTTGACGAAGCTCTGAAGCCAACGGGACGGACAAGCGCGGCGGAAGGGCTTGTGTGGGAAACTCCGCTTGACCCCGCCAAGATATGGTGTATCGGCCTGAACTATCGCGAACACGCCAAAGAGACAAACATGCAGATTCCCGACGAGCCCTGCGTTTTCATGAAGCCCCGGACTTGCCTCGTGGCGCACGGCGAGTCAGTGAAGATTCCGATGTGGGCGGGACGAGTCGATTACGAGGGAGAGCTTGCCGTCGTCATAGGAAAACCGTGCAGAAATGTGAACGAGGAAAAAGCGCTTGAGCACGTTTTGGGTTACTCCTGCTTCAACGACGTCTCCGCCAGGGAGCTACAGCGGAAAGACGGACAATGGACCCGCTCCAAGGGTTTCGACACCTTCGGCCCGTTCGGCCCGGCCTTGCTGCTGAAAAAAACCCTGCCGACCGGCACGGAAGTGACGACGCGCCTTAACGGAACCGTCGTGCAAAACAGTCTTTTAGAGGACATGATATTTTCCGTCCCCGCCGTCGTCTCTCACCTCAGCCGCTTCGCGACGCTCGAGCCGGGAGACGTCATCGTAACGGGGACTCCTAGCGGCATTGGACCGGTCAAACCGGGCGACGTCGTCGAAATATCCATCGGCGGCATCGGGACGCTGAAAAACCCGTTTGCCGCCGACCAGTAATTATAAAATCAAATCGAGAAGGTCGCGTTGAATATCCTCGTCATAAACGCCGGTGTGTAAATCATTCCAGACGGCGTCGCTCTCCTCCTCGTTTTCCGCCGCTTCCAGCAGCGCGATGACGCGGGAAGGGGCTTCCACGTACGCCCCCGTCCAGGACTTCCCCGCCGGGGCGTACGATGAATATGGACGGCGTCGCCGCCTGTCCCGTTCGGGAAGTCATAAATTCCCGCGCTCCCGGCGTGTCCTTGTACACGATATACCGGACGCTTATGAACGGGTTGGCGGCCTTCATCGCCTCCACGTACGGATAGACGGCTTTACCGTCAAGGCAGTACATCACGCCGATAACGAGCAAGGTAATCCGTTTGTCAACCTTTTTCACCCCTTCAAGGAAAAAGGCGGGCGGCGTGAAAAAAGAAATTAAAAAAAACGTCACCGTACATGCCAAAATTTTCCGCCGCTTCATTTTTTCACGAAACATAGCCAAAATCACCTCCGCCTATATTCTACACCCCGATAATATAAGATAATATAATCCTTGATACCGATTTGGTTTTTGGTAGATATGATGTTATGAAGCTCGAAATGGGAGCTTAAAGATTATGTTACAATTTACGGGGATATACGAAACCGGGATCCTGCCACAGGCCCCGGTTTTTTTGTATTTTTGTCAAGGAAAGGGGAAGTTTGTGTGAAACGCTATTATCAAAGTGAGATGGAATGCGCTAAAGTAGAAGCGATGAGGGCCTTGCAGGACGAGCGGCTTGTGAAAACCGTAAAACGCGTTTACGATAAAGTGGCTTGTTACAAAAATCTGATGGACTCGAAAGGGGTCTCGCCTGACGGCATTAAATCCACCGCTGACCTGCATAAGCTGCCGTTCATATCCAAGGACGCTCTGAGGGACGAGTACCCCTACGGCTTTCTTGCCGTGCCGCTCTCCGACGTCGTGCGTATCCACTCGACGAGCGGCACGACCGGCAGGCGGGTTGTCGCGTTCTACACGCAGGCCGACATCGATCTCTGGGAGGAGTGCTGCGCGCGGGCGCTCGTCGCGGCAGGCGGGAGCAGCGACGACGTGGTACACGTCAGCTACGGGTACGGGCTATTCACAGGGGGGTCGGGTATGAACGGAGGCTCGCACAAGGTAGGCGCGCTCACCCTGCCGATGTCCTCGGGCAACACCGAGCGTCAGATTCAATTCATGACCGACCTGGGCTCGACTATACTCTGCTGCACGCCGTCATACGCGGCGTACCTGGCGGAGACGATACATAACCGGGGAATGCGCGACAGGATTAAACTGAAAGCGGGCATATTCGGGGCGGAAGCGTGGAGTGAGGAAATGCGCGCCGAACTGGAGAAAGACCTGGGGCTTAAAGCGTATGATATCTATGGGCTGACGGAGATAACGGGGCCGGGCGTCTCATTCGAGTGCGAGGAACAGGCGGGAATGCACGTGAACGAGGATCATTTCATACCCGAGATAATCGACCCGGCGACGGGGGAGGTTTTGCCCCACGGGGAAAAGGGGGAGCTGGTCATCACCAGCATAAGCAAGACGGCCTTTCCCCTGATAAGGTACAGGACGCGCGACATTTGCGTGCTCTCCAGAGACGAGTGCCCGTGCGGGCGCACCCTGATTAAAATGTCCCGCCTGATGGGACGCACGGACGACATGCTCACAATCAGGGGCGTCAACGTGTTTCCGTCGCAGATTGAGGCCGTTCTCCTGAAAAGCGGCATGACCCCGAACTATCAGATCATCGTGGACCGCGTGCGCCACACCGACACGCTGGAGGTGCAGGTTGAAATGACGCCGGAGATGTTCTCCGATACCGTCAAGAACATATCGGGGATGGAGAAGAAGCTGACGGCGGAGATGAAGTCGATGCTGGACATCTCGCCTAAGGTGACGCTCATGACGCCGCGCAGCATAACGAGAAGCGAGGGCAAAGCGGTGCGGGTAATCGACAAACGCAAAGGAGGCGCTTGACGTGATCGTTGACCAGATTTCCATATTTATCGAGAACAAGCTTGGCGCGCTGGCCGAAGTAACGGGGGTAATGGGTGACGCGGGCATAGACCTGCGGGCGCTGTCCCTCGCCGACACGACCGAGTTCGGGGTGCTGCGGCTGATTGTTGACGACCCGAAACGGGCTTACAGCCTGCTGCGCGAGGGCGGCTTTGTGGTCTCCATGACGCAGGCGCTGACCGTCCCCATTGACGACGTGCCCGGCGGCCTGGCGACGGCGCTGAAGGTGCTCACGGATGAAAATGTGAGCGTGGAGTACGCCTACGCGTTCATTTCCCGCAGGAAAGGCAAGGCGTACGTGGTGCTCAGAGTCGAGGACAACGAATACGCGCAGGGCATATTGGTCAAGCACGGCATAGAAATGCTTGCCAAAGGCAATATCTTAGACGAGTTTTAGGGTTGGTTTTTCGCCTGTTTGTAATATAATAGCGCAGTAAAGCGCATACCGGCGCTTCGCCGTCGTAAGCGCGGCTTGTATATGCTAGGGGCGGCTGTAGGAGAAAAAAGAATGAAAAGCGATAAAAAAAATCAGCCGCCCTTAATGAGTAATTTTATAACTTTTTCCGCCGTATTTCTTCTGTTCATTTTTGTGGCGGGAACCGTGGCCTTTATGTTATCCATGCGGCAGATCATCAGGGTAAACAAGGGAAACGTGTTGTCCCAGATGTTGGAATTTGAACGGATCAAATTGGAAACCTCCGTAAACAATGAAATTGTCATCGCCCTCAAAATGGCGGACTCGCCGTTAATCCAGCGGTATTTTGCCAATCCTTTCTATCCTGAACTGGAAAGCATTGCCCTTGCGGAATTAGCCGCTTACCGCAACGCCTTCGCGTCGAATATAGCTTTCTGGATAAACGATATAGATAAAATGTTCCACTACAGCGGTCACGACCCATACTTCTTTGACCCGGAAAGACCTGAGAATTATTGGTATTGGATGACGCTGCACGAAACGGAAAGTTATAATTTCAATATCAACTACAACCCGGATCTGAACGTAACCAATCTCTGGATAAACGCGCCGGTTTTTGACGCCGGGCGTAATCCGATTGGAATGGTGGGAACCGGTATTGATATCTCGACGTATATCGATATGATTCACAGGGATAATGACGGCAGGCTGAACATTTATTTCTTCAATGCCGCCGGCGATATTACCGGCGCGCAAAACATCGCGCTCGTAGCCGAGAAAAGCAATATCGAAGATGAATTAGGCATTGCCGGCAGCGGCGTCATCGCGTTGGCGAAAAATCTCAAACCGGGCGAGACAGAGGTTTTGAATACTCCGGTTGGGAAGATTGCCATAGGCACGGTTCCTTTGCTTGAATGGTATTCCGTGGCTGTAATGCCCGACAGCCTGAAAGACTATGACAACGCTTTGACCGTGCTGTTCATTTTAATGCTTATGGTGATAGTGGTAATTTTTATCATATTCAACGTTTTCATTGCCAGGCTTCTGAAACCTTTGCACAAGTCAATAATCGAAGCCGAAGCCGCCAGCCGCGCGAAATCCTCATTTTTGGCCGTCATGAGCCATGAAATGCGCACACCCATGAACGCTATCCTGGGAATGACCTCCATTGGAAAGGACGCGTCCGATAAAGACCGGATGATTTATTGCTTTACAAAGATTGAAGACGCGTCACGACACCTGCTTGGCGTGATCGACGACATTTTGGATATGTCGAAAATCGAAGCCGATAAATTTGAACTCTCCCCCGCGGAATTTAACTTTGAAAAAATGCTTCAAAGGGTTGTGAGCGTCGTCAGTTTCCGAATTGATGACAAAAAACATGAGTTTACGTTAAACATAGACAAAACCATTCCGGATAATCTGATTGGGGACGACCAAAGGCTGGCGCAGGTTATAACCAACATATTGGGGAACGCGGTAAAATTTACCCCCGAAGAAGGGAAAATCAGCCTTGACGCGCGCCTTTTGGGTGAAGAAGACGGTGTGTGCGCTATACGTATCACGGTAACCGATACGGGAATCGGTATAAGCCCCGAGCAGCAGAGCCTCCTGTTTCAGCCTTTTCAGCAGGCTGAGAACGATACCACGCGTAAATTCGGGGGGACCGGTTTAGGCCTCTCAATTTCCAAGAGAATTGCGGAAATGATGGGTGGTGAAATCAGGGTTGAATCCATACTCGGCAAGGGATCTGCGTTCGCGATTACCGTACGGATGATGCGAGGCGAGGGAAGGGAACAGGAGCCACGGCACTCGGAAGACGCGCCGCCGGACAACGTCAATATCTTCGCGGGACACAGTATTCTATTGGCGGAGGACGTCGAAATCAATCGAGAAATCGTTCTGGCGCTGCTTGAATCGACGGCCCTTAATGTAGACTGCGCGGAAAACGGCGCGGAGGCTGTCCGAATGTTCAGCAGGACGCCGGAGAAGTATGAGATTATATTCATGGATATGCAGATGCCCGAAATGGACGGCTGCGAGGCGACGCGCCGTATCAGGGAATTGGATGTTCCGGGAGCGAAAACCATTCCGATTATCGCAATGACCGCGAATGTCTTCCGAGAGGACGTCGAAATGTGTTTAGAAGCCGGTATGAACGGACATATAGGCAAACCGTTGAATTTCGACGAAGTTCTCCGGCAGTTGAGGTTGTATTTATAGAGAACTACGCAGAGACCTGGAGGTGGTTTTTGGGAACGGCGGATGAGCGGTAAATGATACACTGAAGACTGATTGCAAAACCGGCTGCAAAAAACCAGCGGGTAAAAAAAGGAGAGGTTAAAATGGCGGAACTGAAAGGAACCAAGACCGAGAAAAACTTGATGGAGGCATTTGCGGGCGAAAGCCAGGCGCGGAACAAGTACACCTATTTTGCTTCAAAGGCAAAAAAGGAAGGTTATGAGCAAATCGCGGCTATTTTTGAAGAAACCGCGGGCAACGAAAAAGAGCACGCCAAGATTTGGTTCAAGCTGCTCTGCGGCGGAGATATTCCATCCACCGCCGGGAACCTCAAGGCGGCGGCCGCGGGCGAACACGAAGAATGGACCGAAATGTACAAACGTATGGCGGTTGAGGCGCGTGAAGAAGGTTTCAGCCACATTGCGTCTCTTTTTGAGCTGGTGGGCAAGATTGAGAAAGAACATGAGGAACGCTACCTCAAGCTGCTTAAAAACGTCGAGGACGGAGCTGTCTTCGCAAAGAAGGAAAAGTCCGTCTGGATTTGCCGCAACTGCGGTCACATTGTGGACAACGAAAAAGCCCCGCAGGAATGTCCTGTCTGCGTACACCCACAGGCGCACTTTGAACTGCGCGCAATCAATTATTAAGAGAATTAGCGCACAAACGCTGCTGTGTTTCCGGGATCGCTAAAAATAACTTCCGTTAATTCAGCAGAAGCTTACGACTCCCTCACTCCGATAGCGCGCGATTAAAAGTGCGCGGGAGGCGTGAGGGAGTGTAAGAAGAAAAAATAAAACATCCCACGCAGAGGCCAAATATAAGCTCGCTTTGTCCTTGATTACACGGTCTGCGCGCCACAGTCCGGGCAAAAATTTGAGACGACCATTTTTCTGCA
>WRKN01000097.1 GCA_009778055.1 Synergistaceae bacterium | reverse complement strand
TGGCCTCTGTTGAGGCGGATTCTCATCAATACGCCTATTGAGCTTATCCCCAGCACCAGCGCCATCAGTACAAGTATGGAGCCATATTGCAGATGACGCGTCATTTCGATGTTCGTACCGGCCGTAGCCAGCACGTAGACGTGATACGGCAAGGCCATTACCTCTTCAAAAAGGCTTTTTGCCAGCCCCGGCGTGAAGAATGCCGCGCCGGTGAAGATGATAGGGGCGGTCTCCCCCGCCACGCGTCCGATGGATAGTATGCCCCCGGTAATTATGGTGGGAGCGGCGGCTGGCAGCACGACCTTGCGTATAGTCTGCCACTTCGTTGCGCCGAGGGCGTAGGACGCGTCGCGGTAGTCGCGCGGCACTGCCCGGAATGCCTGCTCGGACGCAGTCACCATGAGTGGCAGGGACAAACAGGCCAGGGTCAGCGACGCCGACAGTAGCGATGACCCGAATCCCATGAAAATAACGAAAAGCGACAGCCCGAAAAGCCCGAACACCACAGACGGAACCCCCGCCAGAGCGCGTATGGACTGCCGCAGTACGCTCGTGAAAAAAGATCCCCCCGCGTACTCCGAAAAGTATAACCCTGTTCCTACCCCTATCGGGATGGTCGCGATCATTGACACCACTATCAGTTGGAGCGTCCCGACGAGCGGCGTCCATATGCCACCGCTAGTCATTCCGTCTCTAGGCGGCTCAAAGATGAAACTCCAGGAAATGGCCGGCCAGCCTTTGGAAACCACGAACCCCAGGATGCAAAAGAGCAACCCTCCCAACAGGAGAGCGGTTCCACACAGAAAAAACGTGACGATCTTATCAACCGCCCTGCGCATTTAGAGATTACCTCCCGCTCTTCGCGCGCCGGCCCCTCTCGATTCTATCCAGGCCGACAAAAGATTGAGCGCCAGAGTTATCAGCAGCAAGATAAAACCGGCGAAAAAAAGCGCGTGATAATGAGGGGAACCCACGGGGGTCTCGCCCATCTCGGCGGCTATTGTGGACGTCAAGGGCCGCACCGGGTCGAAAAGGCTTTTCGGAATTATGGCCGCACCGCCGGCGACCATCAGCACGACCATCGTTTCGCCGGCAGCGCGCATGACGCCCAGGAGGGAGGCGGACAATATGCCTGGAAGCGCGCCCGGCACCACAACCTTGCTTATGGTTTCCCACCGCGTCGCGCCGAGGGCATAAGACGCCGCGCGCAGCTCCTGGGGAACGGACATAAGGGCCTCGTCCACCAGGGAACTGACTATCGGTATCATTAAAATACCGAGGAACATGGACGCGTTTGCCATGTTGAGCCCGGTAAGCAGCACGAAACGCTCCTGAAGCCACGGCGCGGCCACAGCCATGCCGAGAAAGCCGAACACTATCGAGGGAATGAAGCCTAGAAGCTCGATAAGGGGTTTGAGCAGGTTCCTCAGACCGTATGGGGCGATTTCCGCGGTGAAGACGGCCAGAGCCAAGCTTACCGGCAAACCGACTAGACTTGCAAGCAGGGTGACCGCCATGCTCGACACTATCAGCGGAAACATGCCCAGCGCCGGAGGTTCCTCCTGCGGATACCAGTCCATGCCGATCAGCAGTTCGGAAATTTTTGTGGTACGGAGCACAGGCAGGCTTTCTTTTATGAGAAAATACAATATAAACCCCATGATCAGGACACATATCGTCGATATGGAGAGGACTGCCCGGGCCGCAATTTTGTCGCCCAGTCCGCCGAAGTGAGTTTGACGAGTGGACACGTTACTGTGTGATTGCCTTAAATTTTTTGAGCATTTACGCCACTGCCTCCCATAAATGTTAAGTTTCGCAAGTGCAAGATTAAACGAAAACAGTAACAGAAAGTTGGACGTACTGTAACAAAAACGTAAATCCCTTTTATCCGGCGCGTCCCCAAAACGCCACCTTACCTACGTCCTGCATAGGACGCCGCACGTAGAGATCTTCGCTCTTGCTCAGGTCGACTACCTTTCCGCCGTCGGCTCTGCGTCCCATACTATCAACCTGCAGAAGCACCTCCGGACGCATCAGGTCCTTGCCGTTGGCGCCCACTACCACTCCGATGCTGCCGTCCGACAGTTCCACGCCGGTTCCGGGCGGGAAAAGGCCGACGGAAACCAAAAGCGCGCGCACCACTTTGGGGTCGAAATGAGCGCTCATGTTTTCCAGCATGATAGCCACGGCGGCGCGGCTGTCCATAGGGTCCTTGTAAACACGCTTCGCGGTAAGCGCGTCAAACACGTCCGCCACGGCCGCAATCCTGGCCTCGATTCGGATATCCTTCTCCTTTAAGCCGTCCGGGTAGCCGCAGCCGCCAAAATGCTCATGATGGCCACGAATCACCGATAACGTGCTGATTTCGTTCACTCCGTTGGATTTAGCCAGTTCATCACCATAGACGGTGTGTTTTTTCATGAGGGTGTATTCCGCGTCCGTGAGGCGTCCCGGTTTGTTCAAGACGTTCTTGGGGACAAGCGCCTTTCCCAGGTCGTGCAAAATACCCCCCACCGTCACATTTTCAGCTAATTCGGGATTGTCCGGGAAAAGGCGGTTGGCGAGAAAACCGCTTAAAAGCGCCACGTTCAGGGAGTGAACGTAGGTATATTCGTCCCAGTTGCGCACCTTCCCAAGGCACAACATCAACTGAGGGGCCTGAGCTATCTCCTGTGCAATGATGCGCCCCTGCGCGGCCAGGCTGGAAACGTCCGCCGGCTCGCAAATACCCTCTGAAATGCGTCCATAAACGTTTTCGACCTGCGCAACGGTTTCGCTGGCGAGCAGGGGATCGATGCTCGGGATTTTCTCCCTCGCGGCCCTCAGCATGTCCTCGAGCCCTATCATGTCCAAATCGTTTTGTATCGTTACAGGAATTGAAAGGATGTCCCATCGGCCCAAACTTTTTTTTAGCTCTTCCACGGAAGAACCCAAAGAAGCCAGCTTCGTTCCCCTGGTTATAAGGGTTGCGCCGCTGGGAATTACTACATCCTCCGCCACTTGGGCGGGAGTTGAGATGTATTCGTGCAGCTCATCCAAAGCGATACGTTTGGATATTGTACGGGTAGAACGTCCTTCGGACAGCATACCGCCACTCCTTGAAAAAGTATTTAATCCTACAGTTTCTTGTAAAGCCTGTACTTTATTCCATCCTCATAGGATTTGTCTATGTTTTTCACGTTGGGCGGGCGCGGAAATTCCCCTCGTCTCAAAAATCGTTCGGTCATCAAAAACGACTTCCCCAGTTCGTTCAATGATAATTTGAGCATGAATCTCGCGATTTCTCCGGCCTCCACCGTCCACGGGCGTATGGGGGCAAGGTCGGAAGCTGATTTGCCGTCCGCCGCCGATGCTTTGTCCCGGTAAAGTTCTTCGTCTACGGATAGATTGGCCCATGGGAACAACTCCGGCAGACGGAAAGTGTAGGGCATATCTGTCTCTATCTGGAAAACCCAGTCATAGACGGCCTCACGGGCGTCATTGGGGCCGCATACGCAAAGCCTCAGCGAACCTCTCGCCGACGGTCTGTTTATCCATTCGTCAATTTCGAGCGTCAAATCTCTTCCGGATTCGACCAGTTCCATCCACGGCTTGTCGAGAGCCAGACGGGCGAGATATGGGCTGTAACACGGCAGGGCCGAGACGGCCGAAACGGCTTCAGGGCCGTATACCTGGTCATTGGGAACCAGCAATTCCCACTCCTGCCCGTCGATGTCCACCGTATCGGCGCTTGCAGTCTCCCACAAAACCCGGCCGGCTTCGTGCTCGTAGACCATCACCAGAACCGGAATGGAATGTTGAAGCCAATAAGTCAGGTGGGCAAGGTTTCCGCGACAAACGTACCCCCGCGCGCTGCGTTCCATACGCCCGTCTTTGTCGGAACTTATTTGAAGCCCGATCGTCTTGCCCATTTTGGGGAAATTGTCGGTAATTTCAAGGTGCGCATGCAAACCAGTATCCCCGCTTCGCTGTTCCCGGAAAATCACCCCCGGTAGTTGCGCGGATATCCGGCTGGCCGCATAAACACCGATGCGTCCGGCCACCTCGTTCAAAAATATCACCTCTTACCTTCGCAGGTTAAGCATGAAAACTTTTTCAATTATATCCTAGCCTTGAATATTTCGGACATACTTTTTTATGTTAACTGATTTTATAATTCAGTGCAGCATAAAATTTTGAGGCATTGGAGAGGATAAGTATTGAAAACGGAGGAAACCCCGGAGAACGCGCTGCCGGAGGCCATACTGGCCGTAGGACGCGCAAAGAGCCTGACCCTGTCCTGCGCGGAATCTTGCACCGGCGGGGCTATCGGCGCTTACCTGACTAGCTTGGCTGGTATCTCGGATGTATTCATGGGCAGCGCGGTCGTCTATTCCAACGAGGCGAAAAAAAAACTGCTCGGAGTCGAGCAGGGCATTTTGGACGAACACGGCGCCGTCAGCGGAGAATGCGCGGAAAGCATGGCGAGAGGGGCTCTGGAGCTTTACGGCACGTCGCTGGCCGTAGCTGTGACAGGTATTGCCGGCCCCGGCGGCGGCAGCGCGGAAAAGCCCGTCGGCACGGTATGGTTTGCCGTTGCTTCGCAAACCGGAGACGGAGTGGAGTGCGCTTCATTCGTAAGAAGCCTGGGAGGGGATCGCGAATTGGTGCGTGAACGCGCCGTCCGGATTGCCCTCGGTGCGGTGTGGCGTAAAATGAACGAGATGCGCGTTCCCGGTTTTTCTTGACTTATCCGCGGCTCTGCCGGATACTGAATGAAACCGCAATAAAGTTTATATGAGGAGGAAGCGTCCACATTGGCTAAGAAGAAAGTCCCACAGACCAGGGAAGAAGTTTTAGAGCAGGTAGTGGAGGATATACGGGAAAAGTTCGGGCAGGGTTCCATCATGCGCCTGGGGGAGAACCTGAGCAACAACGTGGAGGTGATATCGTCCGGTATTCTGCCGCTTGACGTTGCGTTGGGCATAGGCGGGTTTCCCAAAGGGCGCATCATCGAAATTTTTGGGCCTGAAGGTTCCGGAAAGACGACAATAGCTCTTTACGCGATAGCCGAAGCTCAAAAAGCCGGGGGCGTCGCCGCGTTCATCGACGCGGAGCACGCGCTTGACCCCCGTCTTGCGGCCAAGCTCGGGGTCAACATCGAATCGCTCTATATGTCGCAGCCCGACAGCGGGGAGCAGGCGCTTTACGTTCTGGACACGCTGGTGCGCAGCTCGGCCGTTGACATCGTCGTGGTGGACTCGGTGGCAGCCCTGACTCCTCAGGCCGAGATAGACGGCAAGATCGGGGAGAGCCAGCTCGGCCTTCAGGCCCGCCTGATGTCTTACGCTCTGCGCCGCCTGACGTCCATAATTTCAAAAACCAACTGCTGCGTAATTTTCATCAACCAGCTCCGCGCCCTCATCTCGACCGGCTACGGCAGCGGGCCGACCGAAACCACGACCGGCGGGCGGGCCCTCAAGTTCTACTCCTCCGTGCGCTTGGAGGTAAAACGCGGGAAAAGGATTGACAAGGGTGAAGAAACCATAGGCCACGATCTTTATATGAAGGTCGTCAAAAACAAACAGGCTTCCCCTTTCCGGACGGCCCATGCCAGCCTGCTCTACGGCAAGGGCATACCCAAGGGAGTCGCCGTTGTGGATATGGCGCTCGACTACGGCGTCATCAAGCGCAAAGGTTCATGGCTGGCCTATAAAGGCGAGACCTTGGGGCAAGGTAAAGAGTCGGTGGCCCAATTCGTAGAGAAAAATCC
Organism: Synergistaceae bacterium; assembly: GCA_009778055.1. Taxonomy (GTDB): domain Bacteria; phylum Synergistota; class Synergistia; order Synergistales; family Aminobacteriaceae; genus WRKN01. The sequence continues at coordinate 3,330 of WRKN01000097.1, read as the reverse complement.
CGACCTGGAGCGCGAGATTGTGGCCGAGATCATGGCTGCCGTCGGCAAGGGAATGGGATACACCACGCCGGCCGCCGAAGCCGAGGACGAGAAATTGGAAAACGGTACAATTGAAAAGCTCGACGTCGAAGAGGGAATTTTAGATTTATCGGAAGATGAAAAATAAGCCCGGCGGGAAAAGCTGTTGACGAAAAACGCGCCGAGTGATAAAAGAGAGGGGGAGGTGATATGAGTAATAAAATCGTCGCCCAAAATCGTAAGGCTAGACATGATTATTTTATAATTGATACGCTTGAGTGCGGCATTGTATTGACGGGCACGGAAATTAAGAGCGTGCGCGCCGGTAACTTGAATTTGAAAGACTCATACGCCTCTGTGGAAAACAACGAGCTTTGGCTTGTCGGAATGCACATTTCCCCTTACGAAAAGGGCAGTTATTATAACCATGATCCCGAGCGAAACAGAAAGCTCCTTCTCAACAGGAACGAACTGATACGCCTGAAAGGGAAAACGAGAGAGAAGGGTTTGACTTTGGTTCCTTTGTCCGTATACCTAAAGGACGGACGCAGGGCAAAGATAGAGTTGGCGGTCGCGAAAGGCAAGACCTCGTACGACAAACGCGACGCCATAGCGGAGCGCGACGCCAAGCGCGACATGGCCAGAGCCACGCGCCGCAAGGGCAGAGAGGACGATTAAACATAAGATAAAAGGGGGCGACAGGTTTCGACGGCGTGACGGAGGGTCTGGAGGAGCAGGTCGAGTTATGCTCGTAATCCTCGTTAAACATTCGAGCAAGACGATAAACGTCGAAGATAATTACGCATTGGCGGCTTAGGTCCGTCACGTCGAGGGATGCGGCTGGTCTACCGGCCCGCCTGAGGCGTCACTTTAGGTAGATGCTCCGCCCGATGTCCGGCCTTGCCCGGGTGGAAAAGACAAGAGGCCTTGGAACGAGGAGGGCCGTTTCCTGCCCGAACTCGAACGACAATAAAACGGAAACTAAACCTGTAGCGCCACCACGGTCGGCCCACGTCGGACGGGAGTTCGATTCTCCCCGCCTCCACCAAGAGAAACCTCGACGTAACAATGGATTAGGTCGAGTTAGTGTTGAAGGATAGGCGTCATTGCACACAACAATGACGCCTATCCTTCTTTTTTTACGGAGCATCAGAGCATTCTACGCAGTCCCCAAAGTCCCCAGAAGCTATTTTGCTGTCCTCAGGGGCCAATGATACCTTTTGCTTGCCCTAAACGACCCGTTTGTAGCCATTCTGGAGTACCTTGATGCGCTCTCCGCTCGCCAATGGCGATATGGTGTCGTCGTCGTCCGGTACGTGTATCTTAAACTTGACTTCCACTTTGTCGCCGTAAATAATGACCTTATCAACATAGGACTCGATAAAGTTACGGCATTCGGGGATATTCCGCGTCTTGATAAATTCTCCAGAGCGGTTTATCAGCTCGATAATCGTATCTTCAGTTATCATTGAGGCGTTATTATCCCGCCCTATTTCCCGAATCTGTGCCTCGACAAATAATTTCCTCTCTTCCAGCCTCTTCATCTCGCCTTTGACCGTGTCGATGGATACGCCGCACTCGGAAACAAGCTGTACAACCTTGCCTATCTTCTGATTGACATCCGCAAGTTCTCGCATGGCAATACCGAGTTCGTCATTGGATTCGGCGGTCTTTTTCCTGTTGTATTCGGTCAACATGTCGGCGAGCTTCTTGATGGAGCAATCGGAGAATAGGCAGTTATAGAGTTCATCCAGTACGTAATTATCCAGGTATTCCTTCCTGAGTTCCTTGTTGAGGCAGCCTTTGTGATTGGCCCTGTTCGAACAGCGGTAGGAAGAATACCGGCTCTTGTTACGGCCACATTTGCGCGTGTTTCCATAAAAACTGGCTTCACATTCCCCACAATAAACCAAGCCGGAGAGCAAATAAATCTCCCTCGCCTTAAACCTTCCTCCTCTGGCGGCGTTGGACTCCATCTTGGCTTGGACCTTCGCAAAGGTTTCTTTGTCCACGATGGCAGGCATAGCGTCTTCAACGATGATCCATTCCTCTTTCGGCTTCCATTGAGGATTCCGTTTGCCTGACACGTCTTTCTCCAATTTCTTATTGAAAACGAAATTACCAACATATTTTTCGTTTTCTAAAATGGAGTACAAACTGCCCTTTCCAAATGGATTGCCGCGTTTGGTACGATACCCCATGCCGTTCAAATGGCGCAAGATGCCGATATATCCTTCCCCATCGGCGTATTTCGTGACTATCGTGTGAACGATATGCGCTTCAGGCTCGTTGATGACGTATTTCCCCTCGGCGTTCACATTATAGCCAAGCGGCGGCGTTCCTCCCAGGTGCGTAGCTTTATAGGCCGATTCCTTCATCCCCTTCATGACTTCACGCGCTAGGTTCGCGCTGTAATATTGCGCCATGCCTTCAAGACAGCTTTCGAGCATAATGCTCTCAGGCGAATCGTCCAGGTTTTCCGTGCATGACAAAATAGTGACGCCGTTCATCTTCAGCTTCCGCTTGTAGGTCGCAGAATCGTAGCGATCACGCGAAAAACGATCGAGCTTATGTACGATGAGATAACGGAACTGTTTCTTTTCGCTATCCTTGATCATATGCAAAAATTCTTCCCTCTCGGCGTTGGTTCCGCTCTTCGCCGCGTCCTGATAAATTTCAATGATCTTTATACCCTTTCTCTCCGCGTATTCGCGTATGGCTCGTTCCTGTGCTTCCAACGATTCTTCGCGCTGATTGTGACTGGAATACCTACAGTAACCCACGCCCGTGTTCAGTATCTCTTTTTTTTCTTTGTTTCGGTGTTTTTTCACGTCGATCATCCTTTCAATGTATGTATTTTCTTTATATCAAATTAAATTGATAATATTTGTTTCAATCGGCATTGGATTCATCTGCTGAAAAGCAGTACGGACTTCCAGACGAGGGAAGCCCGTACTGTCATATAACGGGGTACAGTGCCCCGCTATATGACTCCGAAGCATTGCTTACATCGGCTGTTTATCAGTCCCGTATTACGCATTACCATTGAAACAGTCTTCCTGACTGTAAATAGCCCACAGTAACGCCACTAGTGGTTTGTTAAGTCTAAAACTGGTACAAAAAATGAATACCTTATTCGATGGTATTAAGCGTAGCACACTGAAAACAGGATACTGCACTTAATACCGAATAGTTATAATAATTTATACTGTTCTTCTGAAAACATTGGTGTAGGATATAAACGTTTTAGTTTTATGCGGGCATCATCAGCGGTAAATTGCCAATTCACACCTTTTTGGCGTTTATTTCTGT